>JAISZV010000170.1 GCA_031284475.1 Proteiniphilum sp.
CTCTTCCGACGACAACAGTGCGCTGGCAGTAGCTTTTCTCGTTCCAAAATCATGGAACGCCCGCGAAAATACAACGATAACTTATACGGATACCTATCAGCCGAACGTGGTGAAAACAATGTCAATTATTCCGATAGAGGTTTCTCCCAAAAATCGTCAGGGTATGACTTGGGATGAAGCATTGAAACTTTTATACGGCGTGGGATCCAATGTTCTCGACGAGATGGAATGGGTTACCTTCCAGACCGATGAAGTATATGAGGTGAAAAACGGCGACAAGCAAAGCGCTAAAATTACCGTTGTTACCAAAGTGGGACCGGACAATTTGCGGTTTAAGTTAGGCTATTTGATTAATGTTGCCAGCGATGGGCTTACCGAATCCAGGCTTGTCGGCACGCCTGAGGAGTTTCGTAAATTTGGAGAAACCGACTGTATCGAAGTGGTGGATGGAGAAGGCGATTTGATGGACTTCTGCGAACTGCATTTCAATATGATGACGCCGTCCAATGCCACGAAAGAGGATATCCTGACCATCAAATTCCAGGGCGAAGCAGGGGCAAACGACTTGGACGGCATAGCGGAAATCTATCTGGTGGCGAAAGCGACAACTGCCGGCGGCGACTATGCGGTTAGCGAAAAATCGGCCAAAACCCGCATGGTGAAAGAATCGGGTAAGACTTACGGCCTCACGTTTTGGCCCGCCGCGTATTTCGGTATTCCCGACAACGAGGAGATTCTTCGTATCGAGTATTATTTTACCAACGCCGACGGCAGCAAGTCGGTGCTGCAAACGTATGATAACGGCGACCCGGATACCTGGTTTATCAAAACGATTACCTGTAAATAAATATCAATCAGTTAAAATTAAATTTTATGCAGTGTACGAATAAAAATACAAAATATTTGACATTCCTTATTCTTGGAATAGCAATATTATTGGGAACGATACCGGTAACGGCCCAGGAGACTGTGGTTACGGATACATCGGCATTGGACACTCCTTACGGAACGGTTTCCAAAGAGCGCTATTTGGGCGCCGCGAGCACGGTTTATTCCGATAAACTGATGCAAACGCTAAGCCCCTCCATCCTGCCGGCTTTGGCGGGACGGGTGCCGGGTTTGTTCATCCACCAAAACAACGGCGCTCTTCAACACCGCACGAACGCAAGTGCCACCCAGGATTTGGCGGGGTGGATACCGGTGTGGGGAGCGGGCAATTACAGCGATAATTCGCAATTCTCCATCGGATTGAGAAACCAGTCGCCGGTAGTTATGGTCGATGGCGTAGAACGCGAACTCTTCCTGCTCGACCCGGAAACCATCGAATCGGTATCGGTACAAAAAGACGCGCTGTCGTCACTCCTGATGGGGATGAAAAGTTCGCGCGGCTTGATGGTCATCACCACTAAAAAGCCCCAAACAACCGGATTCCAACTCTCTTTTACCGCGCAATATGGCGTTGAACGGCCGTTGAACGTGCCTAACCCGCTGTCGGCTTACCAGTATGCGTATTTATTGAACGAAGCGTTGCAGAACGACGGCAAGACGGCGGCTTATACCGCAGCCGACTTTAACGCCTACCGCAACCATACGTCGCCGGCTACGCATCCCGACGTCAACTGGTACGACCAGATATTGAAAAAGCAGTCGGCCATTCAGCAATATACCCTCAGCGCGTCGGGAGGCGGGGAAGTCGCCCAGTACTTTATCAGTTTGGGCTACATGAGCCAGGATGGCCTGTTCCGCACCTCTTCCGATAATCCTTACAACACCAATCAGAGTTATTCGCGCTACTTGATTACGTCCAAAGTGAATGTGAACGTAACGGAAGATTTTCGCGTGGGCCTTTCGCTGATTGGCCGTATTGAAGACGGCAACCAGCCGGGCGCCGGTACGGGGTCGATTTTAAGCACCCTGTACAATACGCCCAACAATGCCTATCCGGTGTTTAATCCGAACGGCTCTTACGGCGGCTCGATTTCTTTCCAAAACAACTTGTGGGCGCAAACTATCCGGTCGGGTTACCGCAGCGATAATGCCCGCGATGCGGTGGCCAACCTCACACTGGATTACAACATGAATAAATGGGTAAAAGGCTTGTCGGCCAAAGCGATTGGAAGCGTTTCGTCGCAAAGCCGTTCGGCGTTGGACCGTAGCCGCCAGGTAGGCGTTTATCAATACAAGCTGGGGAAAGACGGTGAGGAACCTACGTATGAACCATTCGGGAGCACCCGCTCGCAATCCAACGGTTTTACCCCGGTGTCCAATTACCAATACATGTACGGACAAATCGGGTTGGATTATGAACGCAGGTTTGGCGTTCACGGTGTTGGCGCCGGCGTTTTTGCCGATATCAAGCAAATCACCACCAACTACAACCTGCCCGACAAACCGGCGAATCTTTATGGGAAAGTCAGTTATGACTATGCCAAAAAATACTTTGCGGAAGCGGCGATCAACCGCAGTTACTACAACGGGTATGCGCCCGGTAAACAGTGGGGCACATTCTATGCGTTCGGTTTGGGCTGGCTGGTTAACCGCGAAGCGTTTTTAGCCGGCGTCGACTGGCTGAACCAATGGAAAATCCGGGGCACGTTCGGTGAAACCGGGAACGGCATCGACAATGCCGGCTATTATACGTGGCGGCAGTCCTATACGGAACAGGGCAACGTATTCTATCTTCAAGGCACGAGCCGTGCATCGCTTGATTTGGTTTTTGAAGTAAATACCACATTGGCCAATCCCAACCTCACGTACGAAAAAGCCCGGAAATTGAATGTCGGCACGGATATTGCCTTATTCTCCAACCACCTTTCTTTCACCGCCGATTATTATTACGATTATTATTATGATATACTCACGAACCGGGGCAAAAGCATCGAATTGATCGGCCAGTTATATCCTGCCTAAAACATCGCCATACTGTCTGGCAACGGACTTGAATTGTCGGTGGCTTATCAAAACCGTATCGGCGATTTCAAATACGCACTGGCTGTAAACTGGACACAGGAGGACGTCCGTATTGATTATATGGATGAACAGGAAATCCGGGACGCACAGGGGAATTTGGTGGACGCTTACCGGCGGACAGGGAAATCAGGCGGCGCTATTTTCGGGTTGAAGACCGACGGGTTTTTCTCTTCGCGCGAAGAAATCGACCGGTCGCCGGTTGTATCGGGATACGACCGCAAAAACTTGGTGCCGGGCGACGTGAAATATGTGGACTTGAACGGCGACGGCGTGATTGACCAATACGACCAAACGTTGATTGGCGGAAATAAACCTTTCTCCTATTTTGGCTTCGACATCAATTTGGAATATCACGGCTGGGAATTGTCGGCCTTGATTCAGGGCGTGTACAATCGCGATTTTTATTATGGCGACGCCACGTACAATGCCGGTTTTCAAGGCGTGGACCAGGGTTTTGGCCAGGCTTACGAAAACGTGCTGAACCGCTGGACGCCCGAAACGGCGCTCACGGCTACGCTGCCCCGCCTCACGGCCGGAGGAAATTCCTACAATCTGAATCCCGCCTATTTAGCCACAGATATGTGGGTGCGTTCGGGTAATTATATCCGCTTAAAAAACGTGCAATTGGCTTATACGCTGCCTGAAAAATTCACGAAAGCCTTTTTAGGCGGGGTGAAAGTCAAAGTGTTTGTTGCCGGGCAAAACTTGCTTACCCGGGCGGCTTGCAGCGAATTTGACCCCGAAGTGGTCGATTTCCGCAGCTATCCTCAAACAAGAGGTTTTAATATGGGTATTAACGTTAAATTTTAAATACGCAACAATATGAAAAGTACAAAATATAGTACAATTATCGGATGTCTTTTCTTTCTGGCGGTGACTTCCTGCGACGAATACGAAGCAGTGCCGATCGAACGGTTCACGGAGGATTATGTGTTTTCTTCCACCGACTCGCTGGGTAGAAATGCCGAGAAATACCTGAATGCCATTTATTATGCCATGCAGAACGGGCACAACCGCGTGGGCGGCGATTATTTGGATGCGGCTTCCGACGACGCCCTCTCGTCGGCGGTTTCCGAAAACGATATTCAACGGCTGGCTACCGGGCAATATACGGCCGCCAACCGCGTAGGCGCCGGCAGGGATGTGCCTAACCGCATTATCGGCAATATGGATTGGGCTAATTACTATACGTCTATTCGCCAGGCAATTAACTTTATCAATAACATTGATATTGTGCCTTTGATGACGACATATACCAATGCCAACGGGATAAAAGCGCCCATGAACCGGGCATGGAAAGCGGAGGCGCGGTTCCTGAAAGCCTATTTCTATTTTGAATTGGTAAAACGTTACGGCGGCATTCCCATCCTGCGCGACGACGCGCCCTATGAATTAGGTGAAGATATAGAATTGCCGCGCAACACATTCGAATATTGCATCAATTACATCGTAAGCGAATTGGACGCGATTAAAGACAAATTGCGCGCCGCCCCCCTGCCAAATCCGGCCGCCGAAGGCCATGTCATTACGGCCGGCGCTGCCATGGCGTTGAAAAGCCGCGTGCTGCTCTACGCCGCCAGTCCCTTATTTAACGAACGCCCCATCGACCCCGGGAACGAATTGGTGGGCTATGCCCAATACGACCCGCAACGCTGGAAAGACGCCGCTGACGCCGCCCGCGGATTTATAAATACCTATCAAGGCATTTATGCCCTTGCGCCGTCTTCTTTTACTTCGGTTTTCCTGAATTATTATGGGGAGAATAATAATAAGGAAATCATCTTTGCCCAACAAGGAGATAAAAACAAGGGGGTTGAGCAAAACAACGGGCCTATAGGGTTTACGGGGAACAACCAGTCGAATGGGCGCACCAGTCCCACGCAAAACTTAGTGGATGCGTTCCCCATGAAAGACGGGAAAGCCATCGATGATCCGGGCTCCCTGTATTACAGTACGTACTCGCTGCAAAACATGTACGCGAATCGCGATCCGCGGTTGGAATACACGGTGATGCATAATGGCTCGCGCTGGTTGAAAACCACCCTTGAAACCTATATCAAAGGGAAAAATAACCTGACGCAATCCGTACAAACCACCAAGACGAGCTATTACCTGCGGAAGTTTATGGGCAATTTTGAAGAAAGCGATAACTATGATGATGTGCTTCACTTGTGGATTATGTTCCGCTATGCCGAAATTCTGCTCAACTTTGCCGAAGCGGAGAATGAATATTCCGGCCCTACTACCGAAGTGTATAAGGCGATTACCGACTTGCGGGCGCGTGCGGGGATAGAGCCCGGCGCAGACAACCTTTACGGTTTGAAGCCGATTCCGGCTATGACCAAAGAGGAAATGCGCGGCGTGATCCGTAACGAACGCCGCATTGAAATGGCGTTTGAAGAACAGCGCTATTGGGACGTCCGGCGCTGGCGTGCCGCCGAAGAGGTTTTCGCTAATCCTTTATATGGCTTGCAAATCACAAAAAGCAGCAATGTCTTGAATTACGAACGAGTACCGGTTGCCAGCTATTCGTTCGAGGATAAAAGGTATTTCTACCCGATACCCTATTCGGAAGTGGTAAAAAACAAAAATATGAAACAAAATCCGGGATGGTAATTTTTAATACTTTATAAATATGAAACGACTTATTATATTATTGATATGTATGCAGTGTGTGGCTTTCGCCTTTGCGCAGCAAATACAAGTGAAAGGGCAAGTCGTATCGACCGACGGAGAAGCGTTGACCGGCGTTGTAGTGCAGGTCGACGGCTCAGCGAAAGCAACCGTTACCGATATAGACGGCTATTACCAGTTGAATGTACAGAAGGGCGATCGCCTTTTGTTTTCCTATCTCGGTTTTGCGAAAACGACGATAACCGTGGGCAATCAAACAGAGTTGGATGTAGCACTGGCTCCCGAACATAGAAGCCTCGACGAGGTGGTTGTGGTCGGCTACGGGAAAGCCAAACGCATCACGATGACCGGTTCCGTCAGCGCCATCACGACGCGGGAAATCCGCAATATCCCGACTTCCAGCGTACAAAATGCGCTCGCCGGAAAATTGCCGGGCTTTTTTACGCAACAACGGTCGGGACAACCCGGGCGCGACGCTTCCGACTTCTTTATCCGGGGGGTCAGCTCTTTGAATGGCGCCGGAAACCAACCGCTGATTGTCGTCGATGACGTGCAGTATTCTTACGACCAGTTGCAACAAATCAACATCAACGAAATCGAAAGCATTTCTATCCTGAAAGACGCTTCCACTACGGCGATTTACGGTATTAAGGGGGCCAACGGCGTATTGGTGGTGAAAACCCGCCGCGGCGTGGAAGGGAAACCGCAAATCAACCTGCGGGTGGAAGCCGGCATGCAAATGCCGGTGCGGACGCCCGAGTTTTTAAATTCGTATGAAACGGCAACCCTCGTCAATGAAGCGTACCGCAACGACGGACTGATGGAACCGTTTGGCGCGTCCGATTTGCAACTGTTCCAGAACGGCACCGATCCTTACGGACACCCCAATGTGAACTGGTACAACGAGATTTTCAAGAAAACGGCGTACCAGCAAAATGCCAACCTCGACATTTCAGGAGGGTCTAAACGCTTGAAATATTTCATTACCGGAGGGATGTTTGCGCAGGACGGATTGGTAAAGGATTTTAGCGACCCGATGAACGAAGTCAATACCAATTATTATTACAGGCGGTTCAATTACCGCTCGAATTTGGACTTTGAGGTCACAAAAACAACCAATTTCCGGTTGGACTTAACTTCGCGTTTCATGAATATCAACGAGCCGCGCAGCCTGAACGCGACGGGTGAGATTTATGATTTTTCTAAAATACACCCCTATTCGGCGCCGGTATTAAATCCAGACGGTTCGTATGCCTATACCTATGATACCGATGTAAAACGTCCGACTTTAAACGCGCGTTTGGCTAATGAAGGGTATAGGCGCACCCGCCGTTTCGACTCGAATATTCTGTTTGAAGCCAACCAGCAATTGGATTTCCTGACCAAAGGACTTTCCGCCAAATTGCGCGTGGCGTATTCAAGTATTGACGAAAACTACCGGCAAGCTGTGAGAGGCTCCTATCCGACGTATCATTACAATTCGTCTACCGACAGTTATACCATTCACCCCGACCGCAATTACGCCTACGGCACATACATGATCAATGGCGACCAGGAAAGATCCATCAAAGACTTGAACTTGCAGGCTTTTTTGAATTATGAAACCGTTATTCGAGACGACCACACGGTGAAAGCCATGTTTTTATACAACCGGCAAAGCAGAACGGTGGATAAAGACGGCTTGGCCAGCGCTGAGGTGCCCGCCAATTTCGAGGGCTATAGCGGGGCGTTCGGCTATAACTTCAAAAACAAATATTTGTTCGATTTGAATATGGCGTACAACGGAACCGACCGCTTCGGAAGCAAGAACCGCTTCGGCTTTTTCCCGGCGCTGGCTTTGGGTTACAACATTTCGGAAGAGGAGTTCTTCAAGAACGCCGTGGAGAATGTCCAATTATTGAAATTGCGCACTTCGTATGGTTTGGTCGGCTCGGATGTGGCGCCCGGAAACCGCTATATCTATAAACACGTGTATAAACAAGGTGATGGCACTATATTTGGCGAAGGGAACAATACCAGTTATCCTACCTACAGGGAAGATGCGTTGGGAAACGATGAGGCAAGGTGGGAGAAAGTATGGAAATTCGATGTGGGTATTGATTTCCATTTCTTGGATAAATGGTCGCTGACGGTCGATTATTTCTACGATTATCGCTACGACCAGTTGGTGGAACGCCAGGATGTGCCGAAAATATTGGGAGCTACGACTTCCCCCATCAATGTGGCGAAAACCACCAACCAGGGCTTCGACGGGCAAATCAGCTTCCAAACAAAAATCGGCCAGGTGTTCTTTAACAGCAACCTCGTGTTCTCGTATGCCAAGAATAAAATCCTGTACAAGGGCGAAGCGCAACAGGCTTATCCGTGGCTGGCTGAAACCGGGCACCCTATCGGGCAACCGTTCGGGTATCAATTTGTCGGATTTTATTCGCAGGAAGATATTTATAAACTCCATACGTTGCCAACTAAAAATCCTGACGGATCGATCAATCTCGCCCGGCCGGCCATACCGAATACCGACGTTCCTGTGCAGGCGGGCGACTTGAAGTATGCCGACTTAAACCGCGATGGGGTTATTGACGACTTCGACAAAGCGGCAATCGGCCGTCCCAATTTGCCCACTACAACCATGGGCTGGACGTTTGGCGCGCAATATAAAAATTTCTCCATCAGCATCCTGTTCCAGGGCTCGTTTGATTATAGCTTCAGTGTCGTTGGAACCGGTATAGAATCGTTCAAAAGCCAGTTCCAGCCGATACACTTGCAACGCTGGACGCCGGAACGCGCCGCCGCCGGCGAACCAATCAATTTCCCGCGCCTGACGACTAATCCGGCTACCGTGAACAGCGCCGAAGGATATATGTCCAATTTCTGGCTGGTGGATGCGTGGTATATGCGCCTGAAAACGGTAGATATAACGTATCAAATACCGAAAAAGATATTGCCGGAAAAAATCGGCAGCGCGCGCTTGTACCTCAACGCCTACAACCTGTTCACATTGACTAACTACGAAAAATATCAGCAAGACCCCGAAATCAGCACCAATTCGGCGGGCGATGCGTATATGAACCAGCGGGTGATCAACCTGGGGATCCAACTGTCATTTTAATAACGAAACATAAACAACTCAACAATGAAACCAATAATAAAACAAGGTATCCTGGCAGCGCTGCTGCTCTTGCCGGTAAATTTCCCGGCTTTTGCCCAACAGGTGGCGCCCTTTCAGGAAGGCGACCGGGCGGTGTTTTTAGGGAACAGCATTACCGACGGCGGGCATTATCATTCTTATATCTGGCTGTATTACATGACCCGCTTCCCCGATAATCCGCTTACCGTCTTCAATGCGGGTGTCGGCGGCGACCGCGTGCAGGAAATGTATAAACGGTTGGATGATGATGTATTCAGCAAACATCCTACCGTATTAATGGTTACGTTTGGCATGAACGACAGCGGTTACTTTGAATACAACGGCGACAATGCCGGACAGTATGGAAAAGACCGGCTGGAAGAATGTCATACCAACTATCTGCT
>JAISZV010000182.1 GCA_031284475.1 Proteiniphilum sp.
ATATAAGGAAAAAGCTGGCAGCCATTTACTCAACCATCGAGCAAAAGCGGCTGAAAGAGGCCCTTGAGGGCGTCAAAGAACTTTCGGCCATGCAACAGAACTGGGCGGTTGCGGAAAAAATCGCCGAGCTTACCGCCAACTATCAATTCATGCTCCACTACCTGATTGAAGGTAAAAAAGACCCGGAACAAAAGCGCGTTTACAATAAACTGATCCGCGATATATACACTTTGGCGGAAGACGCCGCGGAACGCCTGCTCCTGCAGGAGAGTTCATCCCTCTTTTTCGATAAAATGAGGTTGATGGAAGTACGTACCCCCATATCAATAGAAGAATACAGGGCTATTATCACCAAACAGGCAGATACCCTGTCGTTCATCGATCTTCTGGAGGATGGCCCCGAAAAGGAGTCACGGATCAGGCAACACGCAATTGCCTGCGAAAACACGCAGCAAGACCTGTTCTATACTGTTTTTGTTTCCCCCAGGGCAAACGACGATTTCATTGCTTCCTGCCGCAATCTCATGGAAGACCTGTCGATCCCGCAGCACGATAAAGCGCTGTTTATCTCGGCGCTCACGATGAATATCCTGCAACGCTTCGACGCGCCGAAAATCGAGTTCCTGCTCGACCTGTGCAACCATTCCGAACCGGAACTTGCCCTAAGGGCCGTAACAAGCGTCATTCCCGTCTTCCAGATATACAACTCCCGGTTAGAGTTCTATCCGGGCTGCACCAACCGCCTGAAACTGTTATCGGACGACAGGGCTTTTGGCCGCCGTTTCATTGCGATTGTCATCAGCTTCATTCAGGCGCATGAAACGGAAAAGATCACAAAGAAACTGACCGAAGAAATCATTCCCCAAATGATGAAACTAAGCCCGATGATCGGAAAAAAGATCAAATGGGATGAATGGATGGGCGAAACCGGCTTCGACGAAAAGAACCCCGAATGGCAGAAGATATTGGATGAAACCGGACTGACGGATAAATTACAGGAACTTACCGAACTGCAATTAGAGGGAGCCGACGTGTTCCATTCTACCTTTTCGAACCTGAAATCTTATCCCTTCTTTCAACAGATGAGCAATTGGTTCCTGCCGTTCACGCCGCAACACAGCAACGTGCAGCAGCTTTTTGCCAACCGCTCGAAAAGGGATTCGCTCGTGGAAACGCTTTCAGAATCGTCGCTCATCTGCAATTCGGATAAATACTCTTTTTGCCTCAGCATCATGACGATGCCCGAAAACTACCGGAAGATGATGACCGCCCAAATGGGCGCCGAAAGCGATGAACTGAAAAAGATGCAAACCGAAGAAGAAACGCTCAAGCCTTACCAAAAAGAAGAAACAATGATCAAACAGTATATCCGGGATCTTTACCGTTTCTTTAAATTGTTCCCCCGCCGTACCGAATTTCTCGATATTTTTGAGTTGCCGCTCAACTACCATCTGCTGCCGACGTTTCAACCGGTAGTAACCCAGCCCGATCACCTGGAAAAAATCGCGCTCTACTATTTCGAGAAAAATTATTTTAACGAAGCGCTCAGCGCCTACATACTGCTGGCCGAAACAAGGAACGGTAAAAGTGAGACCTGGCAGAAAATAGGGTACTGCCGGCAGATGCTGGCCGATATGAAAGGGGCGTTGGAGGCATACCTGCACGCCGACCTGATAGAGGAAAACAACACTTGGGTACTGAACCGCATTGCCCACTGCTACAGGGCGCTCAAAGAACCCGCCACCGCCCTGGAATACTATCGCCGCCTGGAACAATTCCGTCCCGACGACCTCAATATACAACTCAACATCGGGCATTGCCACCTTGAACTAAAGGAGTATGAAAAAGCGCTGAACTATTATTTTAAGGTAGAAATGCTCAACAGCAACAACACCCGCGCATGGCGTTCCGTTGCGTGGTGCGCTTTCCTGTCGCGCAAACTCGATGTGGCGGAGAGATATTACGCCCGGATACTGGAAGCAAAACCCAATGCCCATGACTACCTTAATGCCGGTCATGTGGCGCTATGCCTCGAACAGACAAAAAAATCCGTAGAACTGTATCAACGCTCTATTGACAAAGCAGGCGGTTTTGAGGTTTTTCAATCCATGCTCGCCGAAGATGTAAAGGAATTGGAAGAAGCAGGCGTAGATACCGCTATTCTTCCGGTTATTTTAGATAAGATAAGGTACGATAAGGAACTGTGAACAGAGGTTCTAACGCATCGTCTTTCGCTATTTACCGTGCGGAACATGCCCGTATAATCCGTTTTTTATGATGAAATCATACACTTTAGGAGGCAGGAAGGCGCGCATATCTTTCCCGTTTTGAATGCTTTCACGGATAAATGTGGAAGAGACCTCCATCACGGGAGCCTCCACAATCCTGACGGAAGCGCGTAACTGTTCCGGGATCGCCGCCTCTTCGCCCAGCCGCGGGTAAACAAGGATGGGATAGTCGCTTATCAACCGTTCATACTCTTTCCACCTGTGGAACCGGTTCCAGTTATCCCCGCCGATGATCAGCGTAAAATCTTTACCGGGGTGTTCATTGGTCAGCCGCGTCAGGGTATCTATGGTATAGGAAGGGCGGGGCATCCGAAATTCCACATCCGAGACTTTCATCCGGTCGAACTCCTCCAGCGCCAGTTGCGTCATCTTCAGGCGCAGGTCGTCATGCAGCAGATCGCCGGCCTCCTTAAGCGGATTGTGCGGCGTGACTACGAACCACACCTCATCCAAATCCGTAAATTCACACAGGTAATTTGCCAGAATGAGATGCCCTACATGAACAGGATTGAATGATCCCGAAAAAATACCGATCCTCACAACGTCCGTCACTTGTTCTTCTTAAAAAGGGAAATGAACCAGAGCAGCAACACCGCGCCTACGAGCGCCGTAACAAGGCTGCCTATAATTCCGCTCCCGATGCTGATTCCCAACAGGCCGAAAGCCCAGCCTCCGATAGCGGCGCCAACAATACCTACCAAGAGGTTTACAAGAAAACCGAAGCCTCCGCCTCTCATCAATTTACCTGCCAGCCAACCGGCGACAACGCCTACAATAATCCACCATAACCAACTCATAACTAATAGTTTTTTTAATGTTAATAACTTTTGATGAACCTTTCCGGTTAATCAGCTCATCCTTTGCTTATAATCCTCATAACCGAACCGGCGGTAAAGCTCGAACTCTCCCTTTGTAGTCCACAGCCCGATAGAGGGGTGCGACACGCCGTTAAACATCGTAGTTTTTACTATCGTATAATGGATCATGTCCTCAAATACCACCTTGTCTCCTACCTGTAACGGTTCGTCGAAAGACCAGTCGCCCATGAAATCACCGCTCAGGCAACTGTTCCCTCCCATCCGGTAGGTGGGCTTACCGGAAACAGGCTCCTGGGCGGCCCCACGGATGCGGGGTTTATACGGCATCTCTAAGCAGTCGGGCAGATGACAGGCAAAAGATACGTTGAGCATGGCGGTTTTTACCCCCCGGTTTTCCACAATATCGGCCACCGTAGCCACCAATACGCCGGCATCCCAGGCGAAAGCGCTACCGGGTTCCAAGATGATCTCTATGTGCGGATAACGCTCCTTGAGGCCGGTCAATACTTTTATCAGGTGTTCCACATTATATGCTGCATGCGTCATCAGATGCCCGCCGCCAAGATTGAGCCACTGCGCCTGCCGGAAAAGACGCCCGAATTTTTGCTCTGCCGCTTCCAACGTCTTTTCAAGATCGTAAGAATTGTTTTCGCACAGATTATGCAGGTGTAATCCCGTAATACCTTCGGGCAGTTGCACTCCTATCCTGTCGGACGTAACGCCGAGGCGCGACCCGGGGGCGCTGGGATTGTACAGATCGGTATCCACGACCGAAAATTCAGGATTAATCCTTATTCCACATTCTATTTTTTTTCCCGCCGCCCGTACCTGCGGATAGAAACGTTCGTACTGGGAAAGGGAATTAAAGGTGATATGACTGCTGTACTTCAAAAAGTATGGAAAATCCGTATCGGTATATGCAGGCGCATAAGCGTGGGCCGGACTTCCCATTTCCTCAAACGCCAACTGCGCCTCCGCAACGGAACTGGCGGTAGAACGCCCGATATATTCCCGTATAATCGGGAACGACTTCCATACGGCAAACGCTTTAAAAGCCAAGATAATCTGCACGCCGGCACGCTCCTGTACCGACCGTATCAGCCGGAGATTACGCCGGAGCAACTCCTCCTCCATCACAAAACAGGGAGAGGGTATTTTAGAAAAATCAATCATCGCATCAACTCGTCATTCAGCCGGTATTTACCGATATGTACCTTTTCCCAATGAAGGTTATCGGGGTCGGCGGGAGTTTTCTCTTTCTCTTTCTTCCCGAAAGCGATCACTGCCAATACTTCCAGCGGCATGGGAACCTCCAACAGTTCATTGATATAGTCGCCCGCCGATATGTTATCGGAGTAATTCCGGTTTCTCACCTGCGCCCAACAACTGCCTATGCCGAGCTCTTCGGCCTGCAACTGCATGTTGACGGCGGCAATGGAAGCGTCTTCCACCCATGCGTCGCTTATCAGCGGGTTTCCCAGCACAACGACAGCCAGCACGGAATCGGCAATGAACGAGGCGCTACCGGGTTTGCAAACCGATAACTTAACGAGAACTTCTTTCTCTTCCACAGCTATAAAC
>JAISZV010000194.1 GCA_031284475.1 Proteiniphilum sp.
TATTTGTAACTGTAACCGGGAGCGCTCAGAACGCCCACGGGGCCATTTTCATAATAAAGCGCCGGCTGAATGGAGAATTTATCTCCGGCTTTGAACCTGTGCGCCCATTTGGAACCTACTTCCAGCAACTCTCCGGAGAACTCATGACCGATGATGATGGGATTTTCCGCTACATCACCGGGAATACGTTTGTGCTCCGTTCCCTGCGAAGAAGCCTTGTAGGATGACATGCACAACGAATCGGTTACTACTTTGGCCAGGATTTCATCCTCTTTAATGGGCGGCAAATCAAATTCTTCCAGACGTAAGTCTTTCTTACCGTACAATCTTACTGCTCTCGTTTTCATTTTTTTTTAGAACCAAAAGTCAAGATGCAAGAATCAAGAATCAAGAATCAAGAATCAATATGCAAGAATCAAGACTGATTTATTAATTTATTGATATAAAGTATCTTTGAAACCAATAATCATACGCTGCAGTTCCGACAGTTTCTGCTGAAATTGTTCGTATGTTTCAGATTCAATATATGATAATTTTAAAGATACAAGCAATTCCGTCTCCAATTCGTAAGCGGATACAAGTGATATTTCAAGAAAACGTACAAAATCTTTATTACTTGATTTCGCCGAACCTTCAGCGATATTAGTTGGAATGGAAACTGCGGCTCTCTGCATTTGAGAGACCAATCCGAAACGTTCGGCTTGAGGAAATGTATCGACAAGCCGGTATATATCAGCAACAAGTTCTACCGATCTATTCCAAATATCTAATTTCTTAAAATTATGCATCTCAACCTGTCTTGTGTCTTGTGTCTTGTGTCTTGCGTCTTGTGTCTAGCGTCTTGTATCTTCAACCCAACATCACCTGCCCGCCGGTAACCGGCAAAGCCTGCCCCGTCTCGCCGCACTGCTCCATCAGATAGAGTACTCCTTTTGTTACATCTTCGGGGGTACATCCTTTTCCCATAGGCGCTTTCGAGAGGTAGAACGCTTTTACATCCTCTATGGTTTTTGCTCCGGGCACCTTTCCCGCTCTCAGGTATTGCACGAAAAGCCCGTTTTCAGGATCGCTCCAGAGAGGCCCTTCGTAGAAGTTGCCGGGGCAAACGGCGTTGACTTTAATACGGTAGGGCGCCAGTTCCAGCGCAAACGACTGGGTAAGTCCGATGCCGCCGAACTTTCCCCCGGCATAGGCAAAATTGGCTTTACTGCCTTGCAGTCCCGATTTGGAATTGATCTGGATAATATCGGCATAATAATCGCCGGAAGCATATTTTGTTTGCAGTTTCATGACTTTACCGACCATTTTCGTGCAATAAAAATAGGCGTTATAATTTATTTTGGTGACGAAATCAAAGTTTTCGGGCGTCATATCGTCCAGCCCTCCCGCGCGAAGTACGCCGGCGTTACTGATAAAGCAATCGATCCCTCCAAACCGGCATACGGTTTCGTGAATAAGATACTCCAAGCTGGTTGTTTCCGCCACATTCGTTTTTACGAAAAAGGCGCGGTTACTCTTCGCTATACGGTTGAACTCTTCGGCCGTCGCCTTGCCCGCCTCCTCATTCAGGTCGGCAATCACAATATTGGCTCCTTCCTGCAACAGGCAGCGCCCGATCCCCTCGCCAAATCCCTGGGCTGCGCCGGTAATCACGATGGTTTTATTTTCCGCGCGTCCCCGCGATGTGCCTGCCGAAACGCTACGGCGGTAGTTTTCCACTTCCCAGTTGTCGATAAAATCGGTTTGTGCCTGCGTCATCGGGTGCGGGCCGCCAAATGAATGGGAGAGATACGCTACCTTCATCGCATCTTCAAACACATCCAGAATGACGTCGCATTGCCCGGCGTTGTCTCCTACGGCCACCAGCCCGATTCCTTTTACCAGTATCACTTTAGGTTGATAACCCAGTTTATCCGTAAAAGCGGGGATCGTTTTCCCGGCTTCTTCCGGTACCGTCTCAGGCGTTTCTCCGTTTAAGAAAATATAGTTCGACTTACAATATACAATAGCGTCGGGGGTAAACGGTTTGGCAATATCCTGCTGCCTTTCGGGACTATCGTAATAATATTTGATCAGTTCGTTTTTCCTTACTCTCAGCGTTTTCAATCCGTTGACGGACAGCATCATCCTGAGCGCCGGCAAAATTTCTCCGGTGCAACGGCAGGTATCTCTTTCTCCGGCGGGTAATGGAACAGAAACGGCCTGATCCAGCTTTTCAAGTATTCCCGAATAGATCGACCTGATCTCCGCGACGGTAGGGGCCGCGACAAAGATACCGTGGTTCTGCAACCAGATCACCTGCGGTTCCTCGCCGTGTGCCGACCGGTACGTTTTGATCCGGTCATATACCTTTTTGAACAGGACGTACCCCGGGTCGGTGTACTCCACGTACAATGCCTTTTCGCCGAAAAGTCTTTTCAGTTCGGGCTCTACATTCTGAGCGCACATCAGCCCGTTTACCGCAGTCGGGTGCAGGTGTACCACAAAAGGGTAGTCTATCACATTATGCATCGACGTCTCTACCGATGGCCGTCGTCCTTTGGTAAGGGTCGCTTCGGCCAGGTCGTTCTTCACCTGCTCCTCCCGCTCCGTCGGATCCGGGCTATACGCTTTTTCCGACATCCTGTCGAGTTTGCTTCTGTCGAGCACGGCAAAACCATCCTCTGTGATCGTCGCCAATGCCGCTCCGCTGGCCTTCACCCATATCTTCTCCTTGTTTTTGTAGGATGTATTGCCGCCGCCGGCGATTACAAAGCGGCTGTCTTGTCCGTAAAACCGTGATATATAAATTAAATCCCGCATTCC
>JAISZV010000306.1 GCA_031284475.1 Proteiniphilum sp.
TGCTTCGCGCTTGGTATTGAATAAAGCCCTGACATTTAGTCCGTCCATCAGAAAGTCCATATCTTGTTTTAACTCGACTTGCGCACCCATGATGGATTTATTATATTCCCGATAACCCCGTACCATTTGGGCATAAGGATTCAGGTATTGCCCGTCTTCAGCATTGCCAAAGAGTGTATGGGTAACGTATTTATGGTCATTATCAATGGGATAGTAGGCCGGAAATAGAACAGGGTTGCTCTTCATGATCAGGCCGTACATCGACGATCCGCTGTTAAGAGGCCCGCTGTAATCTTCAAACGTGCCGTCGAGGCTTACTTTCAATTCAGTAGTTTTGGAGACATCTATATTAACATTGGATCTTAAGGTGTATATATCCAAGCTAATATTGTTGTTAAAGTTATTGCGGGGATCAACCTTCAGGATACCACCATCTTTTGTGTATGCCGCAGCAACATAATAACGGGCGATATTACCCCCTCCCCGTATATTCAGGTTTACCCGCTGGCTGGTAGAGTAATCCCTCATCAGTTCCGACTGCCAATCGGTCACCGGATACAAAAGCGGATACAAACCCCGTTCGGTATTCTCTATTTTGTCATCCGAATATAAAAGGGGGGCCTTGGGGTCACGGGTTATAAAGGCTTCATTATGCATTTTCATATAAGTGATGGGATCGGCCAGTTCTATCTTCCGGGTAGGTTGGGATATATTGTTCTCTATCCTGATATTTAACTGTGCACGTCCTACCTTTCCCTCTTTTGTTTTTATCAGGATCACGCCGTTGGCGCCCCTTGCTCCATAGAGGGCGGTTGCCGCGGCATCTTTCATGATAGAAAAACTCTCTATGTCGTCGGGCTGAATACGGGCTAATTCCGTTTTCGATATTTCAATATTGTCCACCAATATAAGGGGATCTACGTTATAACCGAATGTAGTGACCCCGCGGATAAAAAAGTCAGCATTATCCGCGCCTGGTTCACCGGAAGTCTGATAAGAGATCATCCCGGCAATCTGTCCGGCAAATGAGGTAGTAAGGTTGCTCGTCGGCATTTTTAGGTCGGAAGGGGAGACAGTGGTGATTGATGCGACCACACTTTCCTTTTTCTGCGTTCCGAAAGCAACTACGGTGACTTCATCCAACATACTGGTCTCCTCCAACATGATCACGTTGATTACCGGCTTGTTCGTCTCCGCCGTGAATTCCTGGGGGACAAATCCCATAAAACTGAAACGCAGGGTACTTCCTGCCTCCACATTATTGAGCGCATAATCGCCATCAATATCGGTCGACGTACCCGTTGTAGTTCCAACGAGCATAATGGTAACTCCCGGCAAGGCGTTCCCATCAGCATCCAGCACCTTTCCTCTTATCGTTAATTGTTGTGCGATTAACGAATGAGAAAAAATACACAAAACAAATAACATGATTGTTTTTCTCATCTCTATTTATTTATTGTAATTAAAATTGAAATAGGATTATCTTTTCGGTAATTTGATCACTTCACTTCCGGCAAGCAGGAAAGCGCCTGTACCGTACACTTCCCAACTGTCCGGCGAGATATTTTTCTGTGGGTCCGCTCCTATCGGTTGTACCCACCCTACTCTGCCTTCCTCGTTCACACACCGGGTTAACCCCGCCCAGGCTTTCCGAACCGCCGGGAGGTAGGTCTTGTCAAGTAACTTGTTATTGATTCCCCAAGCCAAGGCGTAGCAAAAGAAACCCGATCCACTGACTTCCCCTCCGGGATAAGAGTCCGGGTCAAGCAGACTGGCCCTCCACAGGCCGTCTTCCTGTTGGAGCCCCACGACCCTTTTGGCCATATCTTTATATAATCCCTCATAAAAAGAGCGTTCCGGGTAATCGGCCGGGAGCTCTTTAAGGATACGCACCAGCCCTCCCATCACCCAGCCGTTGCCACGCGACCAGAAAATCCTCTCCCCGTTTGCTTCATAACAGTCGCTGTTATCATTTTTGACCACGTAGTTCAGGTCGCGTGCAAAAAGTTTTTCTTCTTTATTGTACAATAGATCGTAACACTCTTTAAAGTATTTATCGTTTGTGATGAAGTAGGAAGGGTCATCTAACGTAACCCCTAATTTGACCAATACGGGAGGGCCCATGAAGAGGGCGTCGCACCACCACCATTTGATTAAATCTACCTTTCCCCTTGTCGGATAGGGTCTTTCAATAAAAAGGCTGATCGTATCAATCGTCGGACGAATCATCTCCTGTTTTTTCTCTATCCTGTAAAGATCAATATAGGTCTGGCAAATAGCAACGTCGTCGGCATGGTAAAAACGCCTGAAAGGTTCCCATTGGTTGATATTTCCCATTCTTAATAAAGCGTCGTAAATATGGTTCGACCTGGTAGTTTCCCACGCGGCGAACACTCCGGCGTAAAAAGCCCCGTTGGTCCAATCTTTTAAATTATGCTTCGGGTTTTTCAATTGCCAATCAGTGACCTTTACCATTATTGATCGGATATACGTTTTATCAAATTCAGGCTCGTCCGAATGCGCAGAGCGTACACTTACTACAGCCAGTAACAGTAATAACAAGGTGAAATTTTTTTTCATGATTGTTACATGATTAATTTTTTAAATATTTCATCGTTTTTGTTAAAAACCTTTCTTTCGAAATTTTGTCGGATAGTAAAATACGGAGCATTTACCAGCCAAATTCAATAAACTTTTCAGTTCAGTCCTTCGGTAAAGAACCAGAGAACTAACTAATTTGCAACACTCCATATAATATATTTTACACAAATGAGAATTAATACACTGATATATGGCACTATCAATACTGTAGATCAATAGATAAAATCAGCGCACATACCCAATGTGCTTGTATTCATATGAGCAAAATTAAACGGTTCAAACACCGGATCAAAAAAATTAAAGTTGACCTTTATAACGAATTTGATTGATTTTTATTAATTTTGTCAAAACATAGTCACTTTAAATATTTGATGAAATGAATGTTGAACCGACTGAAAAATTAAACAGAAGACATATCGGTCGAAATGTACAGAGGGTACGGATGTATTTTGGCGTCAAGCAGGAAACTTTGGCTGCAGATCTTAATATCAGCCAACCGGAAGTGTCGAAAATCGAACAGCAGGATGAAATTGAGGATGAGCTATTATCCCGAATTGCCGATGTGCTGGGTATATCTCCTGAAGTGATCAGGGATTTTGATGTGGAGAAAGCTATCTATAATATAAACAATATTAGGGATAATACTTTTGAGCAAGCTTTTACATCAATTTCTCAACTTGAATATGGCGCAACATCAGTTACTCAACAAATCAATAATCCATTAGACAAAATAGTTGAGCTATATGAACGTTTGCTAAAGAGTGAAAGAGAAAAGATTGAATTATTGAAAAACAGATGATTATTATTACCTTTGCTGAACACTAAAATTAGACTTAAGATTATGGAACCCAATACCTATACAAATATCTTACATATAGGGAGAAAAATTGAGAGGATACGCCGTCTTCGCGGAATGACCCAAACAGATTTGGGAGACTTGTTAGGAATAACAAAGCAAGCGGTTTCAAAAATGGAGCAGACTGAAAAAATAGATGATGAAAAACTGAAACAGGTATCTGAAGCTTTGGGTGTCACCGAAGAAGGACTAAAAAAATTTACCGATGAAACAGTTTTATATTACACGAATAACTTCTACGAGAATTCTAATGCAACTACTACAAATATTGGTACTGTTTCAACTGTTGAAAATATCAATCAATTCTCAATGGAGCAGGCAGTGAAGTTATTTGAAGAGTTATTGAAAATTGAAAGAGAGAAATTTGAATCTTTAAAAAAAGAGAAAGAATAGAAACTCTGGAAGTTTTCAAAACTGTATGCGACAGCTACGTTTCCAGAAAAGTTGTCAATGAACTTCTCTCTGCCAAAAACGGAGAGATCAATTGGTTGAAAACCGAGATTAAATACCTGAGACAGAAGATTGACCAGTTGATGGAAGTTATTGGGGGAAAATATTGATTTTTAAAGGTTTAGAGAACGACCTAACATTAAAAACACAATAATGGTAAAAAATCAAAAGATAACTGTCAAGGGAATAGAGGTTGTTTTATACGAAGACAACGTGAAAGGAATATAAGTTGCCTGATTTATGTAGTAAAGTATGACCATCGCTTCGCCGGTAGTGATGGATATCGAGCAATCCGCGGGTTATAACACCTCTGCAACGATGACGCCGGTACAGGAAGATTGGCCGGCACAGTAGTCGTTAAGCGTCTTTTGTTCTATCATCACTTTTCCCCGTGCGGATGAGGCGTGGATAAAAGTCAGCCGGTTTCCTGCCTGAAAAGCAAATCCAATATGGGTAACGTCGAGCCCCGTGATACCGGTGGCAAAGGCAATTACGGACATGTGGGGGATCACAGGAGCCATTACGGCAATATTCTTTTTGGGAAGATAATAAAATCCACCCCGCTTATTAATATCGTTTTCTATAACCTGCATCTCCCGCAGCA
>JAISZV010000041.1 GCA_031284475.1 Proteiniphilum sp.
ACTGACGACAATGTAGATGCGCTGTCGGCTTTCCTCGCAGATGAATATCTCTCTGCCCCTGCCGCCCAGGCGTTAGTTTCCATTGGAACAAAAAAAGCCAATAATGCGCTACTGACAGCTCTTACCGCTTCAAGTGCGGAGGGAGTCAAGTTGAATATAGTAAACGCTATCGGACAAACCGACTACCAACAAGCAGAACCGGTTCTGCTCGGTCTTCTGAACCGGAACCCGCCGGAAGCGATGCAAAAAGCGCTGATGAACGCACTGGGAAATACGGGTAGCAAAGAATCCCTCAACGCATTGAGCAGTGCCGCCGAAAACGCCGGTTATGTATACAGGAAAGATAACGCCGTTGCTTCATACATCTCGCTGCTTGGCAGGTTGAATAATGCAGACCCCAAGCTGGTAAAAAAAGGAGCGGAAAAACTGCTGGCTACCGGTAAAAAACTTGGCAAACAGGATATTCGGGTTGCAGCTGCCGGACTGTTGCTGGCCCAGGCTTCCGTCAGAAAAGAGGACGTCCTGAAAGATGCGTTCAAAGACGGAAACATCGACTATCTTTCGGGTGTGCTTAACCTGTATCCGTTCCAGGACGATAAAAAATCGTCCGAACTGATACAAACGGAACTTACTTCTACCAAATCACCTGAAATACAAACGGCGCTTATTTACTGGTCTGGTAATCACAACATAAAAGCGTCCATACCTCAAATTGCACGACTTGCCGGTGCATCCGGCAACATGGTGCAGAAAGCGGCTACTCTCTCTCTGGCAAAACTTGGGGGCAAAGAGGCGTTGACTGCGCTGGCGTCGCTCCTGAAAAGCGATAACGATGAGACCGTTGCGCTGGCTAAAAATGCTTTGTCCTCCTGCAAGGGCGATATATTTGGATTAGACTATTTTTATATAAAAGACAATAAGGTTGTATACGAAGTCTCCTGTACGCTTGCTTCCGTTTTTGAAAAGAGCAGTGATGCAGGAAAAAAAGCTATCCTGGAACTTATCTCCAACCGGAAAATGGAAAGTCAGTATAACCTGGTTTACAACCAGCTATTTGTAGATAATGCGGCTGTGAAGTCCGCCGCTGCCAATACGTTGAAAGACGTAGCGACCGATAAGAACCTGCCCGACCTGTTTATCCTGCTTGAGCAGTCGGATGCAGCCTATACTCCCGCCATACGGCAGGCGGTCAACGCGGCATTGAACTATCTCCCGGCAGAAGAGCAACTCTCGCTGATTACGGAAAGGGTGAAAAGCTCCCCCAAAAAACACCTCTATTATACTGCGCTGGCAAACAGCGGTTCACAGGAAGCTCTGGATGTTATTACCAAGGCATACTCCTCTGCCGCGGGCGTTGAAAAAGAGGCCGCTTTCGATGCGCTTGCCCAATGGAAATCGTTCCATGTAATTTATCCGATGCTGGAAATTGCGCGCAACAGCAAAGACAACCGCGAGTTGGAAAAGGTGACGGATGCGTTGATCTCCGTGATCGGCAATTCCGGTCAGACCGAAACGGTCAAATACCTGTACCTTCGTGAAACAATGCTGTTCGCCCAAACCGATAAGCAGAAAAATGAGATATTGCGGCTGACAGGCAATACCGGCCAGTATCAGGCGATGTTATTCGTAGCGCCTTATATGGATGTCCCCGCCCTGAAAGAGGCGGCTGCATTGGCTGCGATGAATATTGCAATCAATGACCCTTCATTCGCGGGAACCGAGACAACTCTGATACTGAATAAAGTAAGTAAGACGCTTTCTAATCCAGACGCCGATTACCAGCGGCAATCCATTGCCAAATACTTAGCTGAAAATCCAACCGAAGGGGGATTTGTCTCCCTCTTCAACGGCAAAAACCTGGACGGATGGAAGGGCTTGGTAGAAAATCCCATTAAACGGGCAAAGATGAGTCCGCGGGAGTTGGCAACCGCCCAGGCAAAAGCCGACAAGGAAGCGGTCAACGACTGGAAAGTGGAGAACGGCAATATCATTTTCGACGGGAAAGGATACAATAATCTCTGCACCGGGAAACAATACGGCGACTTCGAGATGCTGGCGGACTGGAAACTCTACCCCGGCCCCGAACCCGACGCGGGTATCTATCTGCGCGGAACTCCGCAGGTGCAGATATGGGATACCGCCCGTACGAATGTAGGCGCACAAGTCGGATCCGGCGGATTGTACAATAACCAGCAAAACCCGAGCAAGCCGCTGAAAGTAGCCGACCAAAAGGTCGGTGAATGGAACACTCTTCTTATCAGAATGATAGGAGAACGCGTATCGGTTTGGCTGAACGGCGAATTGGTGACCGACAACGTGATCCTGGAAAACTTCTGGGACAGGAGCCAGCCTATTTTCCCGATTGAACAGATCGAGTTGCAGGCGCATGGCAGTAAAGTGGCCTACCGCGATCTTTTCATCAAAGAGATTCCCCGTCCCGAACCTTTCAAACTATCGCCTGAAGAGGAAAAGGAGGGTTTTCGTATTCTCTTCGACGGGACGAACCTCGACCGGTGGACGGGTAACAAGAGGGACTATGCAGTGGAAAGCGGCAACATTGTTTTGCATCCCAGCAAAGGCTCAGGGGGCAACCTCTATACCCAGGATCAGTTCGACAATTTTGTCTTCCGTTTTGAGTTTACGCTCACGCCAGGCGCTAACAACGGGTTAGGTATCCGTACACCGCTGGAAGGGGACGCCGCTTACGTGGGGATGGAATTACAGATACTGGATAATGATGCGCCCGTTTACGAGAAACTGGCCATATATCAGTACCACGGATCGGTCTATGGTGTGATCCCTGCAAAGAGAGGCTTCTTGAAGCCTGTCGGCGAATGGAACTACCAGGAAGTGGTTGCCGACGGCGACCATATCAAAGTGACCCTTAACGGAACGACCATCCTCGACGGTAATATCCGCGAGGCTTCCAAAAATGGGACATTAGATAAACTCAATCATCCGGGATTATTGAACAAAACCGGTCATATCGGGTTCCTGGGACATGGTTCAAAAGTGGAGTTCAGGAATATCCGTATCAAAGAACTGAAATAAGATACGGATAAGGCTTATAATTGAAAGGGTGAAATCACAATGTGATTTCACCCTTTTTGTATTCGTACTCCTATCGGAGAACAACTCCAAATATTCAACCCAAAATGTTCATTGGCATTAATTCATTTCAGAAATGCCGTTTTGAACAGAATTAATGCATTGTTCTCGATTGATTAACAGTCTATTGAAAGTCTTATTTTTTAATGGCGGCCATTAGAACGAACACTCATTATCAGCTCGTTATATCCTAATGGACATTTTGGGTTCAATTCTCAAAGGCCTATTTTCTATTTTGATACAGCCTCTTTTTACTTCCCCATAACGCAGTCTATATGGAGGGTAAATATGAATCCTGGATATTATCAGTTTACCAGTTTCATACCGCCCCATACGGACAACAATCCCAGTAGAACGCTCATTAAAGTATATAACGCGAACAATCCCCATTGATTCATCTCTATCAGCCGCAGATTTTCAAATGCGAAGGTGGAGAAGGTGGTGTATCCGCCGCAGAAGCCTACGATAAAAAGCAGACGGAACGATTGGTTTTCAGGTTGGTGTGCAAGCATCCATCCCGATAGGAGCCCGATCAAAAAACATCCGGTTATATTGACGGCAAGTGTTCCTGTAAACAACCATTCAACAGAAACATACCTGGCAACGAAACGAGAGGCAATGAACCGCAAGATGCTCCCGATGCCGCCTCCGATTCCCACATAGAGTATATCTTTCCACATATTCTTCGCTCTTTTGTTACAATTATAGAATGCGCTGTGTGCAAGTTGATTATTCGTTCGATTCTTTATTAAAAAGTTTCTCAATACGGGGGATTACCCGGCTTAATAATTCTTCTTTTGTCAATCCGTTTCGGATGTCTTCATCTGTTATCACCCTGTCACGCTGTGTTTCTGCCATTTCAAGATATTTTTTTGTTGGTTCCGTAAATCGGTTGGACTAATAACTATCATAATTCAAGAATTTAATTGTTGATGTAAATGTATAAATTTTCGTATATTAATAAGGTGTACATCAAGTTAATAAATATTTATATTGGGTGAAGTAACTCACCGGAACCTCTTTTTTTTCGTCATGACTACTAATATTTAATACCCACCAAAGATAATAAATTCTTTTTAATTGCTTATAAAACAATTACAACGGCATTGACTGACAACCCGGACTTGTACCACATCCTATCGTTTAAATGTCCCTTTTTCATGGGATAAATCCGCCGGAACGGAATCACCCTGCTCCGGCGGGTTGAGAAAGGATGAAAAACACATTTAAATGTGAGGTCATATCACAGCCCAATATGGGGTGATCCCATAGCCTAATATGAGGCCGCCTCGCAGCCTAATGAGAGGCGATGTCGCAGCCTAATGAGAGGCGGCGTCATATTATAACTCCGGTTAAACGGTAAGGGCAT
>JAISZV010000078.1 GCA_031284475.1 Proteiniphilum sp.
GATGCGTATACGGAACCTTTTTCAAATTTTAATTTTACGCCGTCGGCTACTTCCACTAAAAACCAGGTATCGCCTACCTCTCTTATCCTTCCGTGGATGCCGCCTGAAGTAACTACCTTATCTCCTGTTTTCATGGCTTCGCGGCTCTTTTGGAGGTCTTTTTGTTTTTTCTGCTGCGGACGGATCATAAAGAAATAAAATACGGCGAAAATGGCAACCATCATCAACAGGGTGCCGGTCATACCGTTTCCAGGGGTTGTTGCTGCTTGTAATAAAACATTCATAAGAATTATTGTTTAGGTGTTTATAATTAATTTTTAAAGATACGATTTTCTTTTTTTATTTCCTGCACAATGGCGTCTAAAATTCCGTTGATAAAGGTTCCGCTTTTGGATGTGCTGTATGATTTGGCGATCTCTATGTATTCGTTCAGCGAAACATTGGTAGGGATGGACTCAAATGTAAATATCTCGGAAAGAGCTACCTGCATTATAATAAGATCCATGAATGCAATGCGGTCGAAATCCCATTTTTCGGTATGTTTCTCGATAAGTCTGCGGTATTCCTTTTCGTCCAGTATGGAATTGTGCAGTAATTTAAGTGCAAACTCCTTGTCTTCATCATCTTTAAACATCGGTAACAGAGGCTGGCCGTCGCCATTCTCTACCGCGAACCGCTTAATGGTCTTCATTACGAAGGTCTGCACGACCTCCACATCATCATTCCAATAAATACATTCGTCCTCCAGAATATCATCCAATTCTTCGTTCAGGTAGATAAACCGTTTGAATATTTTGCGCCAAAATTCCTTGTCTTCTTCATAAGTGGGGGAGACGATTGCGGAATACTCTTTATAGGCCTCCGAAGAAAGTATGGCGTCTAACAGATTTCTGACGAACGCCTCATTCGTATTCCAGGACATGGGGCGTTCGGCAAGTTGTTTCCGAAACTGCCTGTTCTCCCTCAGTTGCCGGATAAACTTATTATCGATCAGATGGGTATTGGGGTGTAGATCCTCTTCCGTCGGCAGGAATTTATTTCGTTTTGTCTCCACCCTGTTTTGATACGAATCGGAGAGTTCTACTATCAGAAGAAGTAGAAAATAGTAAAGATCGTATGATTTTTGCAGGCCGAACAAAAGTTCTTTTTCGGCGTTACGCAAATCTTTATTCGTATTCTGGTACCATGCATAGAGCAATTGTACTACCCTGATACGAATTAAATTTCTGTTAATCATTGTTTCAATGAACTTAATTTTAGCGGTACAAAAGTAGCTAAATTTTCGGTATTAAACACACTGTTGGAGGAAAAGTGAACATGCGTAATCTATGCGGCGGTAATCCCCGCAAGAATGTGGCTTTAAAATCAAAAGAACTCTCTGATTGAGAGATTGAAGGTTAACCGTATTCTTCTCGTCGCCAATAAATAGTATTTTTCTTATTGTGCGTTCCTATACCTTATAATTCCTATAATTTCTCTTGCCCATGCTTTGTATTCTTCTTTTGAGTCATTGGCAGCTACATGTTCCAAATGTTCAATATCTTCAAGAGTTCCGTTTTCCTGGAAATAGGCAAGAACAGCAAATTTGTCGTGTACTACTGAAGAAGAATATAAACTGGTAATTTGATAATTATGCAACATTTCTTTCAGTATCTTCTTTCCTTCGGTCTTTTTACTAATTAGATTTGCAATTTTATCCAATGCGTCATAAAAGCACTGATTTGTTTTAAATATATAGATCTCTTGTGCTTTTGTTTGAGCTATACAATTATTAAATTCTTGTTCCTTTTCATTGATTTCGTTGATTTTCTTTTGTACTTGGGCGACATTGGATTTTAAAACGGAACGTATTCTGAAATAACCAATGAAGCCGGAAATAGCAACGATTAACGTTAAAACTGCTATCATTGCAGCAGACCAGGCGTGAATATTATTTATAGCATTAACGGCGAGCGTTAAACTGTTTACAACACCGGTATTGTCTGTTGTGCTTGCTGTTTTCTCTACATCCGGTTCTATTTGTTGTTGTATGGTATCGATGGCATTGTTATTTTGCAGGGTATTTGCACTTACAAAGAAACACGACAAGGAAAATAAAACAAAACAAATTGTCTTTTTCATTGTGTACCTCCTTTTAATAAAGACTCGATAGCATCTACTATGTCCCTTGCCAATGCGGGTTTAGTTATCAGTTTCGCATTGGGAAACTCCTTAACGCTACTTTTGGCGGAATAGAACAAAACAGGAACATTGACGTATTTGGCTATACCTCTAACTTTTTCCGTCAATACCTCGCCTACATTCGAACCACGGTTCATAGACTTAAGGTCATGTGCATTGAAATATCTAATTTTATCTACCAAAACCTGGCCTGTTTTAAGACCTTTTTCCATATGGTTTAGTTCCTCTGGGTTAAACCAATTCTTTTCCATTTCACTTGGCATAGGCGCCATTATATCCATTAACAACAAGTCGTAAGTTACGGTTGCATTATTAATTTCCGCGACAAAATCCGTGATGGTAGAAACTAATTTAACTTCGTAATTAAACAACTCTAAGTTTTTTTGCAGTGTTTCTGCAATTCTTTTTTCGTCATCGAAAAATAAAATCTTTACAGTCATATTTTTATTGTTTTTGATTTTTTATAATTGGGAATACTAATGATATTTCTGTTGGTTCTTTGCCGTCCGAACGGCCAAGTTTTCTAATAATGCAATCGCCGTTGTGCGCTTTCATTATTTCCTTAACTATATACAAACCCATTCCTGAACCTGAAACAAAGCCTCCATTATCTGACGCATTTTTACCCCTTTTATAAAGCTCAAAGATTTTGTTTCTATCTTCTTCTAAAATGCCTATCCCATAATTTACAAACCGGATTTCATGCTGTTTGCTATCGCTTTCTTTTGGCGATTTATAGTAAATTTCTATTGGTTTCCTTCGGTATGATTCTTCAAATGAATATTTTATTGCGTTTTTCAGGATATTTATAAATACCTGTTTTATCCTGTATTTATCCAAATAAAGAGGCGGCATTTCCGATATTGCCGGATTTATCGGGAGTGTTGTCCTGAACAAATTAATAACTTCATATAGAATTTTCTGCGGCTCTTGCTGAAGTTCTATTTTATAGGCAATATCTTTAATGGAAGAAGAATAGATATGTTCAATATCTATAACTATATGCTGGAATAAAAAACAATTATCCTTATTGTTTTTTAGTTGCCCAAGGACTTCTTTTTTATCAAAAGATCCTTTTCTGATGGCGTATTCATTAAATAGAAAATCGTTTTCTTGCACTACATTGTTTTTTAGTTGCCCAAGGACTTCTTTTTTATCAAAAGATTCTTTTCTGATGGCGTATCTATTAAATAGAAAATCGTTTTCTTGCACTACTTCTGTGATTGGTGAACGTAGTTCGTGTGTTAATTGACTTAAGAAAGTTAACCGCTCGTTGTCGGCTTCCGAAATGCGGGTAAACACTTCTACTATAAATTCAATAAGCCCTTTGTCTTGTTCCCAATAAGAAGTTGATATGGTGTGTTCGTCTTTTTGTTTTCCAAACAATACGATTACCCCTAAACAAGTTGCGTCTTCGTTCTTTTTTATAATTGGAATCAGGAAAAACGATTCGTTTTCAATCGGAGTGTTTGCGCCGTTGATCAGTTCTATGAAATCCCCGATAGTTACGCCATTGCGTAAATTGTACAGGTATTTCGATTTTTTTTCTTTGAACACTCTAACGATCATACTTGTTTCGTCTGAAATCGGATAACTTAATTGCTTAATGATTTCGTCATCAACATCACGTTCAGTTCCTTTGTACAGTATCCGCTTTGAAGTTGTTGCGTTTAAATATATTTTTTTGGAATAGTCTTCGTCTTCCCTGTACCGGTAAATTGAACATTCTTTGGCGTGAGTGGATTTCTTTATTATTTCAACAAACTGTTTGTCGAAATCCCTGATCTTTAAAAACTGCTGTCCTTTCAGGTTTTCGCGGAAAATCTTTAATGATTCATTTTCGCATTTATCTACAACGGAATTAAAAATAAGTGTTATTTGTCCCGATAAATAAAGTAACCGTTTCTTTGCTTCTTCTATAAAATAAGTTTCTTCCTGCTTTGTGATTTCGGCGTCCTGATTTTTGCTGTCCTTAAACAGTCGTAATTTGAACAGGCCATATAATTTTTTAAACCGTTCAATACAATCTTTATTTTCGTCCCCCTTGCAAAACGGATTTTTCTCTATCCGCATACATTCGTTTTTATCTATATCTTTTAATACAGGCATTATGATGGTCTGCTCTTTGAGGTCGATATCAAAGGCGGAATAATAATCGCAATCTATTGAATTGACGGGGATAATTTCATTATTATGGCATTTAAGTTTATCGTAGCCTCCTAACTCATTTTTGTTTTTGATTAGCCGGTTTGTATAGTAGTGTTCTTTTATTTTTTCTGCTTCTTGAATCTTGGGATTAACATAACATCTTCTCAAATAAAATAACGGTTCTTTTTCTTTACCGTTCAAAACAGGAATACGGAATGAAATGACGGCGGCATTAAATTTTTCTGACAGATATTCCAAAACGCTGTCTAACAACTTATCTACATCGTCTTTTTGTTGAATGATTGTCTTTATAAAGTTGGAATCGTCTATGAATTTTCTGTTTTCATCAAGTTGCAGTTTGTCTTTTTCTTTCTTTATAATCATTTGCACCAATTGCAATAAGCCGTCTTGAAATTGTTTGATAGCGTCTATTGATATATCGGTTTCCGAATTTATAAATTGAATGTATCCGAGATTCTCTGATTTGTTGTTCCGCAGGGGAATTACGGTTGTGTTGGATAACTTTTCCGATTTAAGTATTTTCTTGTAATGTATATAATGGTTGTTATGTTTTTTTCCAATGTCTGTTTCGTTATAAATACGGATTTGTTGCTCCTTGTCTTTTAGCGCTTCGCAAACTATATATTCGGTATTGTTGATATTTACTTTCCGTGTGGCTTCAAGATTATTTTTTTGATCGCTTTGCAGTTCGCTATCGTCGTGTTCGACGTAGTCGCAGGCGTAATCCTCAACAAGATCGTTTATTACTTTTCCAATAGCGCAGTATTCACTCTTGAAAGTTATCCGTATGGTTTTTACGAGGTCTTTCATTGAAACCTGAAACGCACCCCCGTCTTCCAATGCTTTGTTGGCGCAGTTAATGATTTGGCTTAATATATTTTCTTTGGTATTTGATATTTCGTGTTTTGTTTTTAAAGACTCAAATGCGTCGTTTGATATTTCGTGTTCTGTTTTTAAAGACTCAAATTCTTTGTTTAATAAGCCATATTCTGTTCTGCTATCACTTATCTTTTTTTCCCATTTCTTGTTTTCATATACAAGCAACAATATAGAGGCAACAGAAATAATTGCGGCTATTATTGCGATAGTAGCCGTAACTCCTGTGTTGCCGGCATATAGTAAGATAGACATAATGTTCAACATCGTTTTATAATTTTCCCGCCTGCTTTCCCCAAAAAGCCCGCCTGCTTTTACTCAAAAGCCCGCCTGCTTTTGGGGCGTCGTTTGGATGCGGATTATTTTGCCTTTTCGTATTTAAGCGATGCAAGCATTTCTTTGAGGTCAACGCCCGGACGGAAAGTAACTTTTCCGCTTTTTATCAGCGAGACGTTAAACTTGTCGGCTGCTTCCGCGCCTTTACTCGATATAGCTACCTGGAATGAGCCGAAATCGCCGAAACGGACAATTTCGCCATTCGAGAGGTGGCGTTTCAATACTGTGGTCAGGTCGTTGAGAACTGCCAGCACATCGCTATCGCTCACTGTGGTAGAGCCTTCGGCGATTTCCTTGCTCAGCTTGCGGAAAGTCAGTTCTTCACGCGCTTTCGCTTGAGCGTAAAATTTCTTCGGGGCTTCGGAATTGCCCGGATTTCCCTTTTGGGATAAAACATAAGTTACGGCCATACGTTCTATTTTTTTTAAAGAATAAAACATGCATAATCGGCAATAAAGGTAAGAAAAAATATTTTATTTTGCATGCAAAAAAAATAAATATACTTCGTAGATTTGCAAATAATTTGGGAAAGTGAAAAAGAATCCGCTTTGCACGATAAAAGAGAGTGCGCTTCGCAAATAGCTTTGTCTTACAATAAACTATTTATATGAAAAAAGGAATTTTTATACTTATGCTTATATTGACCGCTATATCGGGTATGGCGCAGCAACAGGAACGGAATATTTCCATTATTCCCGAACCGGTTTCGCTTATTAAAAAAGGGGAACGCTATCTGTTGCCCGACAAAATAGTCATTTCAAGCCCTGCCGGTAAAGAGGCCGCCTATGTAAACAGGTTGCTGAAAGAGAAACTTTCGGCGGCGCCCGGCAGGGAAGTAACGTTGACCGCCTCTGCCGAAAATGCAGATATAGAACTGCTATTGAACAAAGTTGCCGATACGGAAATTGGCAACGAGGGATACAGATTACAGGTTACGCCGGAAAAAGTGGTCATAAAAGCCAACGAGCCGGCCGGCTTGTTGTATGGAGTACAGACGCTTTTCCAGCTTTTGCCTCCTCAAATTGAGAGCGGTAAGAGAGAGGAACATGTCTCGTGGCAGATTCCGGCGGTAGAGATAGTGGACTATCCGAAGGTAGGATGGCGCGGATTGATGCTCGATGTGTCGCGTCATTTTTTCACGGTGGACGAGGTGAAGCAGTTTATCGATAACATGGCGAAATACAAATACAATATGTTCCACTGGCATCTCACCGACGATGAAGGGTGGCGTATTGAGATAAAAAGTTTGCCGAAACTGACTGAAACCGGCGCTTGGCGTACGGAACAGACCGGCTGGTTTGGTAGTCTCTCCGCTCCCGCCCCCGGCGCTCCCAGGAACTACGGCGGTTTCTATACACAAGAGGAGATTCGGGATGTGATTGAGTATGCAATGGAGCGCCATGTACAGGTGACGCCGGAGATCGATATACCGGGGCACAGTTCCGCAGCGCTGGCCGCCTACCCCGAACTGTCGTGCTTTCCGGAGAGCGGCGACCATTTTGTGCGTACGGGAGCTCCTTTCCTCGACTGGAATACCGGAGGGCGTCCCGCCGCCATTTACGAGAACACGCTTTGTCCCGCCAACGAAAATGTGTACGAATTTATGGATAAAGTGCTTACGGAGGTAGCGGAGCTTTTCCCATTTGAATATATTCACACCGGAGGCGACGAAGCCCCCTATACCTTTTGGGAAAAGAGTCCGGCCATACGGCAGCTAATGACGCGTGAAGGAATAAAGGACATGGCCGGCGTGCAATCCTATTTCGGCAAACGGGTAGAACAGATCATCCTCTCCAAAGGCAAGAAAATGATGGGCTGGGACGAAATACTGGAAGGAGGCATCACGCCCACTACCGCGTTGATGAGCTGGCGCGGGATCGAACACGGGATCGAAGCCTCCAAGTCGGGGCATTATGTAGTGATGAGTCCGACAAATTACGTATATATTGATTATATGCAGGGCGACCGCTCTACCGAACCTACCGTTTACGGCAGCCTGCGGTTGAATCACACCTACAAATTCGATCCGGTACCGGAAGGCGCTGATGGGAAGTATATATTGGGCGGACAGGCGAATTTATGGACGGAACAGGTCTACAATATACGCCAGGTTGAATATATGACCTGGCCGCGCGGGTTTGCCGTAGCCGAGTCGCTCTGGTCTCCGAAAGAGAAAAAGGAGTGGAATCGCTTCATCTCTAAAACGGAAGATCATTTTGCGCGGTTCGATTATGCACAGACCAAATACTCGCCGGCTATATACGATCCTATCGTATCGGTGAAGAAGAACGGAGAGGAGCTTATTGTAACGCTTACGACCGAAATCGGCGGGTTGGATATTTATACCAGTTTCGACGCTTCTACTCCGGACAATTTCTATCCGGTATATAAGGAGCCGTTACGTGTCCCTAAAGATGCTTACATGATGCGGATCATTACCTATCGCAACGGTAAGCCCATCGGACGGCTAATGAGTATTTCCGCAGAGGATATGAAAAAAAGAGCACGATAAGTAATGTTTAATAAAAAGAAAATCATTACCTTTGCCCCGCTTTTTTGAAAGCTCCCGTGTGATGGGAAATAAAGAAAGCGCTTTATTTTGAGTAACACAAACAATTGTAAAAAATGAAAACATTTGAATTAAAAGGCGAAATCAGAGACGATTTCGGTAAAAAAGCGGCCAGGGCATACCGCAGCGAAGGGCAGATTCCATGCGTTGTGTATGGCGGACATGGCGAAGAAAACGTAAACTTCGTAGTCAAGCAAGGCGATGTGCGCAAATTGATTTACACGCCGGAGGTCTTTCTGGTAAATCTTGATCTGGGGAAAAAGAAATTACAGGCTATCATAAAAGAGTTACAGTTTCACCCGGTAAAAGACGCCATTCTTCATGTCGACTTCCTGCATGTGGTTGAAACTGCGCCTGTAGTAATCGAGATTCCTGTCCGCTTAACAGGCTTGGCTGCCGGCGTGAGAGCCGGAGGTAAGTTGTCGCTCGATATACGTAAGCTAAAGGTGAAGGCGTTACCTCCCAAATTACCCGAAGAGTTGGTGGTGAATGTAGAAAAACTGGAGTTAGGTAAATCTATTCAGGTTGGACAATTACATTTCGACGATGTTGAAATATTGAACGCCAAGAATGCCGTTGTTTGCCGCGTTCAGTTGACGCGCGCCGCAAGAGGGGCGGCAGCAAAGGCTGAAGGATAAGGAAGAAAGAATGAAATATTTGATTGCGGGATTAGGCAATATCGGCCCCGATTATGAGCAAACCCGCCACAATATTGGATTTATGGTATTGGACGCTTTTGCTAAGGCGTCCAATGCTGTTTTTGAGGACAGGCGATACGGTTTTGTCGCTGAGATGCGGCTCAGGAGCAAATCGCTTATCCTGCTCAAACCGTCTACTTTTATGAACCTGAGCGGAAACGCCATCCGTTACTGGTTGCAGAAAGAGAAGATAGAGAACGAGAACCTGCTGGTGGCGGTCGATGACCTGGCATTGCCTTTCGGAACGCTTCGTATGAAATCGAAAGGAAGTGACGCCGGGCATAACGGCTTGAAACATATTCAGGATCTGATAGGGCAGAACTATCCGCGACTCAGATTCGGCATTGGAAACGATTTTCCGCAGGGCGGACAGATCGATTATGTGCTGGAACGCTTCTCGGAAGAAGAACAGCGCCTGCTGCCCGGACGGATCGATATGGCGGTGGATATGATCCGCAGCTTTTGTCTGGCAGGGATCCAAATTACAATGAACCAATACAACAACAGGTAAGTTCCGCCTCCGGGCATGACAATGGATGAAGTAAGGATAGACAAATGGCTGTGGGCGGTGCGTATCTTTAAGACGCGCACCGTAGCTTCCGAAGCCTGTAAGAAAGGGCGGATAATAATCGGTAACGTTGCCGTGAAACCTTCGAGGAATATCAGGGTGGGGGAGGTCATTGAAGTGCGGAAACCGCCGGTTACCTTTTCATTTAAAGTGCTGGAACTGGCCGACAAGCGTATGGGGGCCGCTAAAACGCCTCAATTCATGGAAAATGTAACGCCCCCCGAACAGTATGAACTGTTGGAGCTGAATAAAATAGGCGGATTTGTAGACAGGCAAAGAGGCGCAGGACGCCCTACCAAGAAAGAGCGGCGCGATCTGGAACAGTTTACCGGCTCTTTCGATTTTGACGAATCCTGATGAAACGGTTACAAAATAATTGATGGCGATATGACTTTCTTTACAAATAATTATAACCTCGTTCTTGCTTCCAACTCTCCGCGAAGAAAAGAGTTGCTTTCGGGAATTGATGTGGAATATGAAGTGCAGACGTTGCCGGATGTTGACGAATCGTACCCCGACAGCCTTCCTCACGAAGAAATACCGGAGTTTCTGGCAAAGAAAAAAGCGTTGGCGTATGTTTCGCTGATGCGGGAAAATACGTTGCTTATCACCGCCGATACAATCGTGTTATTGAATGGCATGATCCTGGGAAAGCCTGCCGGTAAAGAGGATGCGAAGCGGATGCTAAAACTTCTCTCCGGAAAAACGCACCGTGTAATTACGGGCGTTTGCCTGACGTCGAAACACAAACAGGTCTGTTTTTCGGATACCGCTCATGTTACATTCGGTCTGTTGACCGGCGAAGAGATCGATTATTATGTGGAGAAATACAACCCGTCGGACAAGGCCGGCGCTTACGGCGTGCAGGAATGGATCGGCTATGTAGGTGTAGAAAAAATAGAAGGTTCCTACTTCAATGTGATGGGATTGCCTATCTTTAAGGTGTACCGGGAATTGAAGCGTTTTTACTAATGTGACTAATGTGCTAATGTGACTAATGTATCGATGGGCTGATGGGCTGATGTTCCGATGTAATAAGGTACTAATGCGCCAATCAGTAAATCATCAAATCGGTAAATCAACTAATCAACTAATCATCAAATCGGTAAATCATCAAATCGGTAAATTATTAAATCAATAAATCAATAAATCATCTTAATATGCTGACAGTAGAAAAAATAGGAGGTACTTCGATGTCCCAATTTCAGGATGTGCTTCAAAACATTATCAAGGGAGACCGCAAGAGGGACGAGTTGTATAACCGTATCTTTGTAGTTTCCGCTTATAATAACGTAACCAACTGGTTGCTTGAACACAAGAAAACCGGAGAGCCGGGCATTTATAATAAGTTCCTGAACGGGGAGGATTACAGTAGCGCGTTGGATGCATTCTGTCAGCGTTTGCTCCTGATCAACGATGGTTTTGCCGATTATGGGCTCGACCTGAAAGAGGCGCGCGATTTTATCCGTTTCCGGGTAGATCAGGCCAAAACAGTGCTTTACAGCCTGGGAAAAGTGCTGGCGTCGGGTTATGTGGATCCGAAAGCAATACACCTGGCCGCCCGCGAAATTCTTGCGTCCATCGGAGAGGCCCATTCGGGATGGAACTCCGTCAATATCCTTAATAACAACGGAATCAATGCCCGTTTTGTAGATTTGTGCGGGTTCAATGATAATGAACCGCTGACTATTGATGAAAGAATACACAAGGAGTTCAGCGATATAGATTTCGGTAGCGTTCTCTGCATTGCCACGGGATATACCAAAGGAACGGAGGGTATTATGCGCGCTTTTGACCGGGGTTACAGCGAGGTGACTTTCAGTAAGATCGCCGTAGAGGTGAAGGCGGATGAGGCGGTTATTCACAAGGAGTACCACCTTTCGAGTGCCGATCCCAAGATTGTGGGCGTGGAGAACAGTATTCCCGTGGGTCATACCAATTATATTATTGCCGACCAGTTGGCCGATATAGGTATGGAAGCCATCCATCCCAAGGCGGCTAAGCCGTTGGAACTGGCCGGAGTTAATATCCGTATAAAAAATACCTTCGAGCCCAACCATCCGGGAACGCTTATATCGCGCGACTATATTTCACCCGAACCCCGTGTGGAGATCGTTTCCGGTTCGCGGAAAGTGCTGGCCATCGAGGTGCACGACCCTATGATGGTGGGCGAAGTGGGTTTCGACGGGCATCTCATGCAATATTTTGTGAAGTATGAGGTGAGTTACATCTTAAAATCGACCAACGCCAACTCCATTACGATGGTGGTGTGGGATAATGAGAAGAGCAGGGAATTGCTCAAAGTTCTTCAGGAACAGTTTTATCAGGTGACGGCTAAGCCGATGGCCATTGTTTGTGCTATGGGTTCCAATATCGCGCTTCCCGGATTTCTGTACAGGGCGACGAAAGCATTGTATGAGAAGGGTATCAATGTAGAAAGTTTTGCCCAGTCGCTGATGCAGGTCAACATGCAGTTTGTGATACAGCGTGAACGGTATGAAGATGCGGTGATTGCGCTCAACGAAGCGTTGTGCAAGTGAAGAATTAGCGTTAAATATATTTAAACAAACTCTCCGGATGCGGAGAGTTTATTTTTATGTATTTACTTTGCATTTCAAAGTACTTTCAGATATGGAAAATAACGAAATAGTCGAAACAGTAAAAGAGATACGGGTAATGATGGAAAAATCGTCTCGTTTCTTATCGTTCAGCGGCACATCAGCCATTCTTGTAGGTTTATATGCATTGGCGGGAGCGTTTGTCGCCCGTGGCATTATATCGCCGGTTAAAGATATTCCCGGCGAATATTCTGCGCTTGGATGGATTACTATTGCCCCTGATATTATTCTTGTCGCCCTGGCCGTATTCGCGTTATCATTGTTTACTATTCTGTTCTTCTCGGCCCGGAAAGCGAAAAAAATGAAATGTTCTTTCTTCAACGGGCCGGCTTACCGCACATTTCTCAACTTTTTCCTGCCCTTGACTGCGGGGGGAATCTTCAGCGTTGCGCTTCTTATTGGCGGCAATGTGGGAATCATTGCTCCCACCATGCTGCTATTTTACGGGTTATCGCTCATTAATGCATCGAAGTACACATACGGAAATATTTTCTGGTTAGGATGCTGCGAACTGCTGCTTGGACTTGTTTGCGCGTTTCTTCCCGGAAAAGGACTGCTGTTATGGTCTATTGGATTTGGCGCCCTGCATATTGTTTACGGCATCTATTTTTATTTTCGCGTTGAAAGATATTCGGTAGCAGCATGATTGAGCATCTGGAAGGTATCAACAAAGCGTTCGAGAGCAAAATCCGGCTTGGGATTATGTCGGTTCTCATGGTAAACGAAGAGATCGATTTTAATTCGTTAAAGGAGTTGCTGAGAGTAACCGACGGTAATCTGGCGAGCCATACACGGGCATTGGAAAGCCTGGAATACATCGTTGTTAAAAAGCAATTTGTCGGCAAAAAACCAAAAACCACGTTTACGCGGGCCGAAAAAGGCGAAAAGGCTTTTCGGGAACACCTTCAGGCATTGGAATCGTTCTTGAATAAGATGGAAAAATGATTCATTTCTAAACCCAAATACAAATAATGAAAACAACGGATTCTTCAAATCAAACCCCGGAAGGGAACGGAAGCAAAAAAGGCTTCATGGAACGCTATTCCGCAAGTATCAAACTGGTGGTAATAGGATTTTTAACGCTGCTGTTGTTAATCCCGTTAGGAATGATCCGCGGGCTTATCAATGACCGGAAGTTCACTAAAACCGACGCTGTGCAGGAAATTACATCAAAATGGAGCGGCGAGCAGATCGTTACCGGGCCGTGCATCGCCATTCCCTATACGCAGGAACGGATTGTGAACGACAAGCGCGAAACGGTTGACAGGGACATGCTCTTATTTCCCGAATCGTTGGATGTACAAGGCAATGCGGCAGTGGAAAAACGCAAACGCGGCATTTACGACGCGTCGGTCTATAAAGCCGAGATTACCCTGGCAGGCGCTTTCAATATGGGAGAGATTGAAAAGGCAGGTATTAAAAAAGAAGATATACGGTTCGACAAAGCCCGCGTCGTCATGGGTATCGCTGACCTGAAAGGTATTCGCGAGGTGGTTTCGTTGCACCTGAACGGGGAAACTTTTACGATGGAACCGGGGATTCCGGTGGAAAATTTATTTACCGGCCCGAACCGGAACATAAACGTGTATATGCCCGAAACAGAAAAGTCGGTAGCGGCGCCGGATGTCTCCACAGGTATTTTTGCTGCGGGGATGAACGTACGTCCGGGTTCGTTGCTCAAAGATCTTACGGGGAATGAGGTGATGCCGTTTTCCGTAACGTTGCACCTGAACGGGTCAATGGGATTATATGTTGTGCCGGTGGGAAAAGTGACTACGGCTTCCTTTCAATCGGATTGGACAACGCCGAGTTTCGGCGGCGATTTCCTGCCTGCGAGCCATGAAATCACGGATGAAGGTTTCTCTGCCGGCTGGAAAGTGCTGGATCTCAACCGCAGTTACGGACAGGTTGTACGCGCTGACGACAGTGCGGCGATCAATCTGGTAGCTTCATCCCTTTTTGGGGTGAAATTCATTCAATCGGTCGATCAGTACCAGCAGAATTTACGAAGCGTGAAATATGGCGTGTTGATCATTTTGCTTACGTTTGTGATGGTGTTTTTTATTGAATTGATCAAGAAAAGCCCGGTCAATCCGTTTCACTATTTGCTTGTAGGATTGGCATTGGCGCTCTTTTACGCGTTGCTGCTCTCCATGTCCGAGATATGGGGGTTTAACCTTGCGTACGCCGTTGCGGCGCTCATGACCATTATTATGATCACGCTTCATATAGGGATTATTCTCAGGAACCGGAAGCAGGGGTTGCTGGTGGGATCGCTTTTGGCTTTTTTGTATGTTTTTATTTTCCTGTTGATCCGGATGGAAAGCTACTCTTTGTTAGCCGGCAGTTTGGGCTTATTTGCCATTCTTGCCGTGATCATGTATTATGGGAGGAAGATAAAGATATGAGTTTTTATTTTCAGCGCGCTATTCTTCATCGTAGCGCTGATACAGGAAATCGTTATAGGGAAAGCGGGTGATGTGGATCTCTTTTGCCTTGTTGTAAATGATCTGTTTCAGGTTGTCGATATTTGTTTTTTCTCGAGCTGAGATAAAGATGCAATTTTCTTTCATCTTGTTCATCCATGTTTGTTTAAGCTCTTCGAGGGTGTAATTCTCCCGTTTTTTAGGGGTAAGGTCGTCCTCATCCTTGGCTACATGGGAAAAAGCGTCGATTTTGTTGAAGACGAGGATGGAGAGCTTTTCGGTCTCGTCGATCTCGAACAGGGTTTTTTCCACCACCTCTATCTGTTCTTCAAAAGCGGGATGCGAAATATCTACTACATGCACCAGTATGTCGGCTTCGCGCACCTCGTCGAGGGTCGATTTGAATGATTCTATCAGGTGGGTGGGGAGTTTGCGGATAAAACCAACGGTGTCCGTAAGCAGGAACGGCAGGTTTTCGATGGTTACTTTGCGTACGGTAGTATCGAGCGTGGCAAAGAGTTTGTTTTCGGCGAAGACCTCGCTTTTGCTGAGCAGGTTCATCAGGGTAGATTTCCCTACGTTGGTATATCCCACCAGCGCTATGCGCACCAGTTTTCCCCGGTTCTTGCGCTGTACGGCCTTTTGTTTGTCAATCTCTTTGAGTTCCTGTTTCAGGCGGGAGATTTTGTCGAGAATAATACGGCGGTCGGTTTCCAACTGTGTTTCGCCCGGGCCGCGCATGATGGTGCCGCCTCCGCCCCGTTGGCGTTCGAGGTGCGTCCACAAGCGGGTCAGCCGGGGCAGCAGGTACTGGTATTGCGCCAGTTCCACCTGCGCTTTGGCGTGTGCTGTTTGGGCGCGCATGGCAAAAATGTCGAGGATAAGGCTGGTGCGATCCATGATACGGATATTGAGCTCCTTTTCGATGTTGCGAAGTTGGCGGGCCGACAGTTCGTCGTCGAAGATAACCACGCCTACTTCATTTTCTTCCTCTTTCGCGTAGCTTTCTATCTCTTCGAGCTTTCCTTTGCCTACGAATGTTGCTGTGTTAGGCGTTTCCAGGCGTTGTATGAAACGCTTTGCCGGGATAAGCCCTGCCGTTTCGGCCAGAAAAGCCAGTTCGTCGAGGTACTCTTTCACCTTCTCTTCGTTCTGATCGGGTGTGATAAGCCCTACCAGCAGGGCGTTTTCTTTTTTTATTTCGTTGGTGATGAAATCTTTCATTCGGTTATCTGTTCAAATTCAATTCTCATTTGCACATTGTAATCACGCTCTTTGCAATGCTAAAACCAAAACCCGATCCCTGCCGTAAAGAGCGCTTGCGAGTAATCGGGGATGAACTGGTATTTCAGTTCAAAATTGGCGCGCACCCTGTAGGCAATATCATGCTGGAATCCGAGGCCAAGATTGGCTCCCAGGCGGTGTTTTGTACAATCTTGCGGGGAAGCGCCGCTACTCTTTGATGCATCGTACCTCCATTGGGAATAATGGACGCCGGCAACCGGGTATAACGAAGCGGAATAGGAAAGGGGAAGGATGTAATGCGCATCGGCGTCTGTCATCCACATGCCTTTTCCTTTTCGTTCGATGAAGTAGGTGAACGAGGGGGCAAACCGTATATTGTTGGTATAATAATAGTGGGCGTGCACGCCGCCTCCTGCGCTGTTGACCGCCGCTCCATACCCGGCATGAACGCCCAAACCGAAGGTGCCTTCAAATTGCGCCCGTACTTCCGGCGCGAAAAACAGCGCCAAAAAGAAAATCAAAATAAAAACCCGTTTCATATTTTCAATTACTGATTACCAATCGTCAAATCAATTCATTCTTCCGGCTGTGGCTTCGCCTTGCCGCCGTTGCATCTTCCCATTGCGCTACCGTCTTGCCGTTCCGTTTCATCGCTTCGTCTTCCCGCATTAGTAAATCATGCCGCTTCCGAGGCAAAGTTTTTTCTCTTTATCATAAATAACGCCGAACTGCCCGGCGGCGATGCCCTGTACCGGCTCGGCGGAATGGATGCGGTACATGTCGCCGGTTTTTGAAATGCGTCCCGGCGTGAAATCCGGCGTGTGCCTTATTTTGAACGTAATTTCCTTTTCGCCTTCAAAATCGCCCCAGGGGTCTTTGGTGATAAAGTCGAAGCCCTGCAAGTTGATGGTTTCGCCGTACTGGTGTTTCGTGTCGTAGCCTTTGGAAACATAAATAATATTTCGCTGCACATCTTTCTTGATCACGAACCAGGGGCCGCCGCTCAATCCGAGGCCTTTGCGCTGGCCGATGGTATGAAACCAGAAGCCCTGATGCTTTCCCAGTATATTTCCGGTTTCCAGTTCTACGATAAGCCCTTCTTTCCGGCCCAGGTAGCGTTCGATAAATTCATTGTAATTCACTTTTCCCAGGAAGCAAATTCCCTGGCTGTCCTTGCGTTGGGCCGAGGGTAGTTTTTCGCGGGCGGCGATAGCGCGCACTTCCGGTTTGAGCAGACGCCCGATAGGGAACATCAATTTGGAAACCTGCACGTAGCTTATCTGCCCTAAAAAATAGGTCTGATCCTTTACATGGTCTTTCGCCGTGGAGAGCCAGGTTAGCCCGTCCAACGCCGTGGTGGAGGCATAGTGGCCGGTGGCTATTTTATCGAACTGATGGCCCCATTTCTGCTCAAAGACGCCGAATTTGATCAGCTTGTTGCACATCATATCGGGATTGGGGGTCAGTCCCCGTTTCACGGAATCTATGGTGTAGCGCACCACGCTGTCCCAATACTCCTCGTGCAGCGATACAACTTCAAAACGGCAACCATATTTCCGGGCGATGAACGACACAATCTCAATATCTTCCTCCGACGGGCAGTCGATATAGCCCTCCTTGTCCTCCATCCCTATCTTTATATAAAAGATGGACGGGTTGTAGCCCATCTCTTTTAATTGATGTACTACAACCGAACTGTCCACTCCCCCGGAAACCAATGCCGCTATTTCCATCTCTTACCTCGCCTTGCGTTTGCTTTGCACTGCAAAGGTACAAATAAGATGCGATTTGGGATGTATGATTTGGGATGTATGATCTGGGATCTGGGATTTGGGATTTAGGATTTAGGATGTAATGATGTATGATGATGTGATGATTTGGGATTTGGGAGGGTGCGGTATCGCTTGCCTGCCCCTGCGGGGTAATATTTTCATACTTTTACCCCGGAAAATTTTATACATTTGTCTGTAATTTAAAAAATTCGTGTATATTTGCAACCGGTTGGTTGATGAATCCTTCTGCTGATTGAATGATTCGATACTTCGCACATTAGTCACATTGTTACATTGTCACATTAACCACCGGCACATTAAGTAAATTCGCAGATATGAAAAGTCTTTTGAACACTACCACCCCGCGCACCGAAATGCTTACGGGCTTTTTTGTGTTCAGATTTACCCCCCCCCCTATACACTGAAAATCAATCTGTTACATCATTCTCCCCAACCCGCGTGGAAAGGGTGCCCGATACGCAGGCAAGTTCCCCAACATGGCTGGGAAAGGTGCTTCACATGTCAGCAAGTCTCCCAGGACGCTTGGGGGCGTTGCTTCCCATGTCGGCAA
>JAISZV010000141.1 GCA_031284475.1 Proteiniphilum sp.
ACACGTAATACATCTCTTTATCGTCCTGCACAAGCCAGCCGTTGTCCTGAAACTTTCCGAAATTTTCGGCGGCTTTTTCATACACATCCGCATCATGTTCATCTTTTCCCAACGGAAAATCGATCTCCGGCTTGATAATATGATACAACGACCTCACATTTCCTTCAGCCTCTTTACGGGCCTCTTCTGAGTTCAGCACATCATACGGGCGCGACGCCACCTCTTTTACCAGCGCTTTCGGCGGACGGACGCCTCTAAAAGGTTTTACTTTCATCTCACATTTATGCTTGAAAGATTATTTTGCAAATATAGCTATTTTCTCCCGAATAAAGGAACAACGCGAGGCCATTTTAAGAAAAAACAGTTACATTTGTCCCAGGGGAATGGCGCCTGTAAAGCAAGTACATTTGAGAACTTGCATAGCGCCAGGTTTCTCACGCAACAATTAAGCAGGGTTATATATTAAACAGGGTTATATGATGATACGAATCCACGAAAACAAACTCATAGAAGCTGCCGAAAAAGGGATGGACGAATTTCTGACAATATTCACCGACGCCTATCTTGAAGCGCTGGGCGGAGAAATCACTGCGGAAAATATAGACCGGCTGAACGGGTATCAGCACACGTTGCTGGCGCTTCGGTTTTTCTCGGAGGAGGTGAACGAAGGCGGTTTTGTACAACTCATTCAGAATGGCTACGGGGGGTATATCTTCGATAATCCGGTCGCCAAGGCATTAAAGCAAATGGGAGCGAAAGGATTGTCAAAAATCCTCTACAAAGCCAAAGAGATATACGACGCCCACCGTACGGAACTGGAACGGGAAACAACGGAAGAGGAGTTCACTGCTATGTATGTCGATTTTGAGCAGTTCGATGAACTGGAAGAGCAGTTTTTCTACATTGAAGAAGAAGAGACTGCCATTATCGCGCAATATGTGGATGAGAATCCGGAAGATTTTGCGGAGATCGTGAAATAAAATCGGTCATTTTCATTCCATCCTCACTACGCCCAACACGGTACCCAGGCTCCTGATATCACCTTTTGGCATTGAAAACGGCGGGTAATCCTCTTTGTTCCCGCTCACGCAAATAATATTATTTTCACCGGTTCCGCTTTTTTGTGTGTCTGTGCGTGAATTGTGTGTGATATGAAAAAACGCCTACCGGAATAAACTGATAAGCGCCTTAAAATCACCGTCGGGGTGGCGGGATTCGAACTCGCGACCCCCTGCTCCCAAAGCAGGTACACTAACCGGACTGTGCTACACCCCGAAATAATAAAAAATCTCCGGAAACGCTTCAATCGACTAAACCTTGTTTCCTGCACTAAAAATGTAAGTCAAACGAGTTGGCTTTCTATTAGTCAAACTGAATAAAACTCTTCCGAAAACGGATGCAAAAGTACAACTATTTTCGGATAATCTGAAGAACTACCCGGTTTTTTTCCTTAACCGTGTGATTCACGCAAGAATTGTGTAAATTTGCAGTTCAATTTTAGAGAACTATTTCGAGAAACGAATACAGAGGATAACTGACGACAAACCGAAACCAAAGAGCAAACTTGTTTGGATTTTGGTGAGGTGCGAAGGAAGAAGGCAAAGTCAAAACTTGTTTTGAATGTTTTCGATAAGCTAAATGAGCAAAATCAAACTTGTTTGAACTATGTCATAGCCCGAAAACAACTAATTTTATTTGAATATGTTAAGTGTGGAAATAGTCTCACTGTAGTGAAACATAAACAAGAGATAATATCGTATGTACAGAAGTAACACATGTGGCGAACTCCGGTTGGCCGACGTAGAGAGAGAGGTGGTTTTAGCCGGTTGGGTATCAAAAATCCGCAAGATGGGGGGGATGACTTTCATTGATCTGCGCGACCGGTATGGCATCACCCAGTTGTCGTTCAACCAGGAGTCGGATCACGATCTCTGCGATCAGGCCAACAAACTGGGGCGTGAGTGGGTGATTCAGGTCACCGGAGCTGTGAAGGAACGCAGTAGCAAGAATCCTCATATTCCTACAGGAGACGTCGAGATCATCGTCTCGAAACTAATCGTGCTGAATGCTTCTAAAACGCCTCCTTTCACCGTCGAAACCGATACCGACGGGGGCGATGAACTGCGGATGAAATACCGCTATCTGGATTTGCGCCGCAATATAGTAAGACATAATCTGGAATTGCGCCATAAGATGGCTTTTGAGACACGCCGCTACCTTGACGAGAGGGGATTCCTGGAAGTGGAAACTCCGGTACTGATTGGTTCCACACCCGAAGGTGCGCGCGATTTCATTGTTCCTTCCCGCATGAATCAAGGCGAGTTCTATGCACTGCCGCAATCGCCCCAGTTATTCAAACAGTTGCTGATGGTTTCGGGATTCGATCGCTATTTCCAAATCGTGAAATGCTTTCGCGATGAAGACCTGAGAGCCGACCGGCAGCCGGAATTCACGCAGATCGACTGCGAAATGTCGTTCGTCAACCAGGAAGATGTGTTGCAGTTGTTTGAAGGATTAACCAAACATCTGTTCCGGTCGGTCAAAAATATTGAAATCCCCGATTTCCCCCGTATAAGCTACGCGAACGCCATGCAACTGTACGGATCGGACAAACCGGACACCCGTTTTGGGATGACTTTTACGGAGATAAAAGATCTTACCGCCGGACGCGAATTTGGCGTATTTGATTCCGCTGAATATGTGGGAGCCATCTGCGCAAAAGGATGCTCCTCCTATACCCGCAAACAGGTGGACGAACTGACCGATTTCATAAAACGGCCCCAGATCGGTGCAAAAGGGTTGATTTACCTGCGATATAATGAGGACGGCTCACTGAAATCGTCTGTCGATAAGTTCTATACTGAAGACGATCTCAAGAAATGGGCCGAACAATGCGGTGCGGAACCGGGCGATCTGATCCTGGTATTGGCGGGCGAAACCGAAAAAACACAGAAGCAGTTGTGCGAACTGCGCTTAGAAATGGGAACGCGCCTGGGATTGAGAAACAAAAGCGACTATAAATGCCTGTGGGTAACAGATTTTCCTTTGCTGGAGAAGGACGAAGAACTGAATCGTTTTTTCGCCAAACACCACCCTTTCACCTCTCCCAAACCGGAAGATATTCCGCTACTCGATACCGACCCCGGAGCCGTTCGCGCCAATGCCTACGACATGGTGATCAACGGTGTGGAAATAGGCGGCGGTTCTATCCGTATTCATGATAGCGGACTACAGAAGAAGATGTTCTCCGTACTCGGCTTCACCGAAGAACGGGCGCAGGAGCAGTTCGGTTTTCTGATGAATGCCTTCCAGTATGGCGCGCCTCCGCACGGCGGAATTGCATTCGGATTAGACAGGTTTGTTTCTGTCTTTGCAGGGCTGGATAGCATCCGCGATTGCATCGCCTTCCCGAAAAACAACGCCGGACGCGATATGATGATCGATGCGCCGTCGCGTGTGGAACAAGCGCAATTGGACGAATTAGGAATAATGCTGAGACCTGCCGATTGATTGTGCAGAACCGGGCATGATTATTCCCGGATAATATTCCTGTCCGGAACCTTGAAATTATAAAGTATCAACCGAACCGAGCTTGATTACTCCCGGATAATGCTCCATACGACGGCATATTCCGGCTATTTTGCGCCCAAATAAGGTGATCTTATTTTTTGCGTTCACGCACGGCCACTGCATATTCTCCCCGAATACAGTTTCATCGGTAAAACATGGGCAGAATCCAAAGTTGCTTATCCCGTCTATTTTGTCCCCAAATACAGGAAAATCATTGCCAAAACAATCAAGGAGAGATCAATAATTTTTCCTTTCAGGTTTTTCTCGCGGAAGAAAAGAACGCCGCCGGCAAAAGAGACCAAAACGCTGCTCCGGCGAACCATTGAAACGATGGAAATCATTGCGCCGGGCAAGGAAAGCGCATAGAAGTAAACAAAATCGGCCACAGTTAAAAATAACGATACCAGCAGGATGCTCCATTTCCAGGAAAAGGGGGTGTTTACTTTTCTTTTGGGATACCACAGCAACAGCACTATTATCCCCATAAACAAGCACTGATACAGGTTATACCAAAACTGAACGGCGGTGAAACTGAAACGCTGCATCAGGTATTTGTCGTACAAACCGCTCAGAGCGCCCAAAACAGCCGCGAGTACGATGAAGAATATCCATTTGTTGTGTGTGAAACGGATTCCTTCTTTTTTGCCGGAAACGGATAGTAAGGAGAAGGAAACAATCGTGAGCAAAACGCCGATAGTTTGGTATAGATTCAATCGTTCACCGAAAATCAACAATGCGCCAACCAGTGTCATCACGGGGCGTGCGGCATTGATGGGGCTTGTGATCGTCAGCGGAAGATGCTTCACGGCAAAATAACCGAAAAGCCACGACGAGAGCACAATAATCGATTTCACGAATATGTAGATATGCGTCTCAAAATCGACATCCGGAATATAATAGATTCCCGGTTCGGAAAGTGTTCCGGGAAAATAACGGGAAAAAATAAAAAGGGGAGATAACAGTAATGTACAAAACAGCGTATTCAGAAACAGCACCGGTACAACCGCATTTCCGTTTACCGATTCCTTCTTACTAATATCATAGCACCCTAAAAAGAATGCTGAAACAAACGTTAAAACAATCCACACTTTCGAAAAAATTAAATATACCTAATATCCCCCACCTACTACTTCAAACTACCAACAACTAACCTATCGTCCACATCCCAATCCCAACTCACAATCTCACAGTCCATATTTCACACATCTCGCATCCCAATATCCAAATCCCAATTCCCTCAGGAAAAATTTATAGCAAAAGCTGCCCGTAAGCAGCTTTTACTGTAACTGATCACTGTATATATGTCAACTTAAAGCGTATACCCTTCACTGTAAGTCTTATTGAACAACCGGTTTGCATCCGCATCGGGGTCATCGATAAACTTCTCCGCGGCGGGATCCCATTTGACGGGACGTCCCAGATCGTACGCGATATTTCCCAACGTACAAACCGTACATGAACGATGCCCTATCTCAACCGGAACTGCCGGATCGGTATTTGTTTTCACCGATTCGATAAAATTCACAAGGTGTGGAATCTTTGTTTCGTAAGCGCCTTCGGCATTTTCTGCTACAGGCGGCAACAAACTGTCGTCGGAAGCCTTAAAATGGCCTCTCGAGACTTCGATCCAACCTTTATCGCCCCAGAATTTAACCCCTTTCGTCCGCTGCTCATCGAACGGTTCTTCAGTCATCACCACTCCGTCGGCATATTTATAGGTCAGATATTTGGCGTCCTCATATCCGGCCGGAATAATCTCAACCGGGCCACTCCCATCCATTCCAAGTCCCCACTGGGCAATATCGAGCATATGCGCGCCCCAGTCGGTAGTAAAACCGCCGCCCAATTCCTTGTACCAGCGCCATGCTCCCCAGAACTGTTCGTTCTGTTCCGGGTCGAGCGAGATAAGCGGATTTAACTGGGAGTTATAATGCACATATTCCGACGGGCCTAACCATAACGGCCAGTTCAGGTCGGCGGGCACGGGCTCTTCAGGCAGGTCGTACGGGGTTGGCGGAGCGCCTACATAGGCATTCACCCGTTCTATCTTTCCTATTTTTCCTTCCTGTACCATCTTCACCGCATGCTGGAAATTGGCGTCGGAACGCTGCTGGCTGCCCACTCCCAGTACTACATCGTTATCACGGACAGCTTTCACCAGCATTTGTCCCTCTTTGATGGTGAATGTCAATGGTTTTTCCAAGTAAATATTTTTCTTTGCCTTGCACGCTTCAATGGCTATAAATGCATGCCAATGATCGGGCGTAGCAATCACCACGGCGTCGATATCGTCGCGTGCAATCAGTTCTTTGTAGTTTTCATATACCTCCACCGCGACTTCCGCCTGAGCCTCCGCATAGCGCTTATTCACGCGTTGCAGGAAACGTTCCCGCTTGATACCGTATACATCGCATCCCGCTACCACTTGCACATCCGGTATACCGATAAAACCATTCAAGAGGTACATTGCCTGCTGTCCCAGCCCGATAAAACCCAGGCGAATAATTCCATCTCCGGCTCCCGTACTCTTGTTTTGTTTACACGAGGCAAGGAACTGCGGAAAAACAGCTACGCCTACCGCACCTACGGCGGCCGTTTTGATAAACTTTCTTCTTGTTAATTGATTACCCATGACTTTTAGATTAATATTATGTTTAATAGAACTTGCTTTCTTTAATTAGCTACAATTAAACGATCCTTATCCGAATATGTAACTGATCCCAATAGATTTTAATTCCACTGCAAATATATGCTTTTATTATCAATCATCGTATTTTTAACGGAAAAATTTATAAAAGGCAGATTCAATTCAATCTTGCGATTTGCTCATAACACACTCATTGAATTTATCTTGGTGGTAAGCCTTCAGTAGACGCCCGCAATTTAATTTCCGAACTCAGTACAATCCTTTTATTCGGAAGGCAGATTCAAGTAACTAATGCAACTTTACTAAAGAAACTATTCTTAGGTGTATCAAAGTTAAGTTTTTTTCTTGGTCTTCGATTAATTTTATATTGAATATTTATGATAAAGTCGTCA
>JAISZV010000180.1 GCA_031284475.1 Proteiniphilum sp.
GCCTCAACTTGCCGGCGCTCGCAAGATCGTCATTCGTCCCCTGGTTGAAGAATATTCCCTCTACCACTATAATTGGATACAAGATAATATACGAAAAGTAAGCGAAGCAACTAACGGAAAGGTAGGCTATATCTATATCCCTGATATGGGAGTGGAAGGGCTGAACGAATTTTCCCGTTATTTCTATCCTCAATTAGATAAGGAAGGGTTGATTATCGACGACCGCTCCAATGGAGGAGGGAACGTTTCCCCCATGATATTGGAACGACTGGCACGCGAACCTTATCGTCTGACCATGTCGCGCGGCTCTTCGCGTATCGGGAAAATACCGGACGCTGTACAAGTAGGCCCCAAGGTATGCCTCATCAATAAATATTCGGCTTCGGATGGAGACCTCTTTCCATGGGGATTCCGCTCCTTGGGATTAGGCAAACTGATCGGCACGCGTACCTGGGGTGGCATTGTGGGTATCAGCGGATCGCTACCGTTCATCGATGGAACCGACCTGCGCGTTCCCTTCTTTACCAGCTACGATCCTAAAACCGGAGACTGGATTATAGAAAATCACGGAGTCGATCCCGACATCTTTGTAGATAACGACCCTATCCGCGAGTGGAACGGAGAAGATCAACAGTTGAATCGCGCTATTGAAGAAATAATGAAAGACTTAAAGGACCGCAAACCTCTACCCGGCGTTCCGCAACCGCGCGTATGGAATAAAGAAATCAAAAGAGACAGTTTTTTCTGATAAGTTAAAGGCAATTGCTTCCGGTATCCGGAAGCAATTGCTTTCTTTATTACCCCAAAATGAGAAGATAGCCACGAATTTCTCCTGCATACAGAAGACGGCAAAAAATAATTATTACTTTTACGTTCACAACAAAAATATGTTCACTAATATATCATTACAGGCCATTGTAGGCTCAATCATATTTATCCTGTATTGTATCACAACTTTAGGATTAATATTGGTAGTTATCACAGAGAACAGGAATCCGCTGAAAACCATTCCCTGGATAGTCGTACTGATTATGTTGCCTGGGCTGGGATTGATATTCTATTTTTTCTTCGGACAGGATAACCGGAAACAACGCATTATTTCAAGGCGTACTTACAAGCGTATCATGAAGCGTCCGCAGAAAGGCAAGAAACCATCTTCAGACATGTGTACGGTTCCGGATGCGTATAATCCGCTGGTATCCCTGCTGGAAAACAGCAACCAATGTCCGCTTTTATACGGGAGCAAGATTAGCATATATACAAACGGGGAAGATAAATTCAATGCTTTGTTCGAAGCTTTGGAACAGGCTACCCATCATATTCATTTCCAATATTATATATTTTTAGAGGATGAGATTGGCAGAAAGGTGCGGGACGTATTGATAGCGAAGGCTAAAGCCGGCGTCAAAGTGCGCGTATTATACGACGATGTCGGCTGCTGGAATGTGAAGAAACGATTTTTCAAAGAAATGAAAAATGCAGGGATAGAGGTTTATGCCTTCCTGAAAGTAGCTTTTCCCATATTTACCAGTAAAGTAAATTACCGTAATCACCGGAAAATAGTGGTCATAGACGGACAAGTAGGCTTTATGGGCGGAATGAACGTAGCCGACCGTTACATTAAAGGTACTTCCTGGGGCAATTGGCGTGATACGCATTTCAAGTTTACGGGAAAAGGTGTGCACGGTTTACAGTCTGCTTTTTTAATTGACTGGTATGTTGTCAGTAAGAAACTATTGAACGATGAAGTTTATTATCCTCCCGTAACACTTTTTGGAGATAATATCATGCAACTGCTCACCAGCGGGCCTGTCGGACAATGGCGAACACTTTTGCAGGCTGTTATTTTCATGATTGCCAATGCCAAGAAATACCTTTATATCCAAACACCCTATTTCCTCCCTACGGAAGGGCTTAATCAAGCCTTGCAAACGGCGGCACTGGGAGGGGTTGACGTTCGTTTGATGCTGCCCAAACGCTCCGACACTAAAGCAGCCAATATGGCTTCCCATTCTTTTATTGATGACATGGTAAAAGCCGGAGCAAAAGTCTATTTTTATGAAAAAGGATTCTTACATTCTAAATTGGTAGTATCCGACGACGCCTTGGCTTGCATCGGATCCGCCAATATGGATTTTCGCAGTTTCGAGCACAATTTCGAGATTACGGCTTTTATCTATCACAACGACTTCGCTCTGCAAATGAAAAAAATATTCCTCCACGACATGCAGAATTGCGAAAAACTCATCTCTTCTCATTGGTTAAAGCGCCCGGTCAGGCTACGCATAGCCGAGTCTTTCATGCGTCTTTTTTCTCCTCTTCTTTGACAAAGATGCTGAAATTTACAGCCCCATAGACCCGCCGTTCCCTGAAGCAGGGCAAAAGAGAGAAATCATGCTCAAGAGAGTGTTCCATAACGAATATGCCTCCTTCTTTCAAACAGTTTCGCTCAAAGACAAGAGCAGGTATTTCGGGTAGTTCTTTCAACGCATAAGGAGGGTCGGCAAATATGAAGTCGAAACGCCGGCGAGTTGTATGGAGATAGCGGAAAGCATCTCCTCGTATCAGATGCAGATTGTTTACTTTCAATTCTTTGGCAACTCTGTCAATAAAGGCGGCGTGTGTCTTATTCATTTCTACAGCCGCAACCCCGGCACAGCCGCGCGAAAGCAATTCAAACGAGATACTACCTGTTCCGGCAAAGAGATCTAAGGCTTCCCAACCTTCCCAATCAGTCAGATTGGCCAACACGTTAAACAGATTTTCTTTCGAGAAGTCCGTCGTCGGACGAGCGTTGAAAGAAGGAGGCACATTGAAACGACGTCGTCCGTATATACCGCTTATTATTCGCATACCAACAATAATATCAAATCCATCGGCGCTTGTCGGATTTCGCCTCCCAGCAAGTAAGCTTTAGCCGGTATTTCCATCCGTCCTATGTGATGAATATAAGTCTGTAATGAGCCGGCAATCCGTGTGCATAAATTTATTTCGCCCGATAAGAGTAACGCGTCGTTCAGTTGATTCATCCCCACTTGTCTCCATACGCAGAGTATGTAGTACAACAGGTCGTTCAATTGCTCAAAATCAAATGAGTTGACAAACAATAACCTTGTTCCTTCAAAACAGATAACGTCCGCCATCTTGTGATGCACAACCACGAACATGCGATTAGGATTCTCGTTCCTGACTTGCTTTTTCAACATAATCAGTTGAGAGGTTATATGATGTGTAAAAAGCGGATTGGTTAACGAACGGGCGCAAAACTCATAAACGTCCTCATTTATTCCGAAAAACAATTTCGCCTTTTCCATTTTCAGGTCATCCGTCAGACACCGTTTTTCGGGGGATGAAAAATTAAATGAGAGAAACCGAGAGCGATATTTATCCTGAATCATTTCCGGCGCCAAAGTGTATTGCGACGACATGCAAAGTACATGCGTACGTTTGTAAGTCCAGATCAGGCACTCATTCATGAAAAAGAGTTCCTTCAACGATGTGGCATAAGGGATATTCCGGTCGAACGTTACTTCTCTGTGAAAAAAGCTTTGCCCTTCCGATGGATTGTAAGCGGAAAAAGAAAGTCCACCCGACCGGAGTCGAATGGACATTATATATTTTTCCGCATTATCCGTTGTCAACGTATCAGGAACACCGATCGTCATACCGTTGCTCTATATTCAAAAATTATAAATTTTCCCAATTGCCCGCATTGTTGTTTATTTCGGTCAAAGAACCAACCCGTAACCCGGAGTATTTACCTTGTTTGATGGCTACTTCGTTCAGATTGAACAACAACTGTTTGTCAAGGTCTCCTAAATAGTCGTCGTAATTTACCCCTGCTTCGAACACTTTAACGATATAGCCCGAAGTTGATATAATCGTTGCCGTATCCATACTGAATTGCACGCTTGCCCCCGGCACGTTACGCAACTCATCTGCGTTGAAACTTTTTCCAAACAATGTATCTTTTGCTATCACCCAGAAAGTATCACGTTTAATAATTCCTTTCTTTACGGCTTCCTGCTCCGTCATACCGGCTTCCAATTGTTCGTCGGTCAGAACGCCTTCTT
>JAISZV010000215.1 GCA_031284475.1 Proteiniphilum sp.
ATCTTTTTTTCATAGCGCATCAAAAAAAGATTTAACCAATTTTACTTGTTATAACGAATGTGTGAAAACAAAATTATCAACATTGTCTATTGAGACTTTTCGGAATGGACTTATGTTTGGAACTATTCTTCGATAAGAGCGTGAATACGAAGAGGGCGCAATCACACATTGTGATGCACCCTCTCAAAGGTTTTATTTTTCCTGTCCGGGTTTTCCGGTTCCTGTTTCCCGTTTTTCGTCAAACAACGGCGGAACCGATAAGGAATACGCCGGCCAGCGCAACAATGGCGTATAATTCCGGGAATACGGCAAGGATAAGAGTTTTCACGAATACATCATTTCCTTGTCCGATAGAGGCAATACCGTTTGCGCAAACCTGCCCCTGGCGGATGGCAGAAAGCAAGCCTACCACTCCCAGGGCAAAGCCGGCCCCTAAAACGGCGGCGGATTGAATAGGCGTAATATCCGGAGTCAGAATATTAAAGATATTCTGAAGCATATAATATCCGGCGAAGCCATATAGCCCTTGTGTGCCGGGTAGCGCCGTTAGCACGAGAAAATTTCCGAATTTGCTATCCTCTTTCTTTAGCGCCCCAATCGCCGCATTTCCGGCAATAGTAACCCCGTAAGCGCTACCGATCCCCGATAGCGCAATCATTAGACCGACGCCTATATAGGCGATTAAAAAATTTGTGTCCATAATGTTTTATTGTTTGTGATTGATTTGAATTATTCGTTTATTATTTGTTTGTTTATTATTTCCTGAAAGGATTGTATTTTTTTCCTCCTCCCTCAAATTCCGTATTTTTATAAAACTCCACAAACGTGAGGCGAAGCGGGTGTACAAAAGCTCCGAGCACGTTCATGAACAGGTTGATGGCGTGACCGAAGAGGAAGATCAGCAGGAAGATGATTGATCCTCCAATCGGGTTATCGGGTTTCAACCCCAAGGCTAAGCTGTTGAACACGCTTGCGAGAATACCCCCGGAGAGCCCCAACGCAAAAAGCCGCACATACGACAATACATCGCCTAATAATCCTGTTACCATATTATAAGCGTCCCACAAGCCAAGCCCCACGTTCACGAACGGGTTTTTTCCGGGAGAGTTGAAGAAAAAGATCAATATGGCCGAAAGTCCCATTATAACGAGGTGCAATGAACCTCCCAACGGCGTTAAAGCCGGGAACAGGTAAGCCGCCATCGTGCTCAGGAGTAACACGAGCCAGCCGATGGAAGAGAGCGCTTGCATCCATCCTGATTGTTTGACGCGGTTCGCTATTTTCAGGAACATGGCAAATATGATCTGGATAACGCCCAGTATAAGTGAAAGAGCAAACATTTGCGTGTTATCGAAATAGACCTGGTCTTTCATATTCCGGAAAAATGGAATATTGGTTTCGTAGATGTTGAAACCGAAAAATCCGCCGGTAAGCAGTCCGCACGCCATAGTAGAAAAACCGAGTATCTGTACCAGCGAGAGTATGCCGCGCATCGAGCCGGCTATCTTCTTCTTGCCGAAGACCTGCGCCAGCGTAGCCGCCGCCAGCAGGAAAAGTCCGTAACCTATGTCTCCCAGCGACAATCCGAAGAAGATCATGTAGAAGGGAGCGAAGAAGGGCGTGAGGTCAATCTCGTTGTATTTGGGCAGCATATAGAGTTCGGCTATCGGTTCAAAGAGCCGCATAAAACGGTTGTTTTTGAACTTGATGGGCACGTCGTCTCCGGGTGCGGGATCGGATATACGGAAATAAACGTCTTGCGACTCCAGGTAGTTTGTGATCTCCGGTACATTCTCTTTCGGCGCCCAGCCCTGTAAAAGCATCAGTTTGTCTTCCGCCGCGGGGGTTGCGCTACGGGCTATCCTGGTGAAGAAAATACCGGATTCCATCTCTTTCAGGGCAGCTTCCGCCGATGGGATTTCGGTTGAGAGCGTTTTCAACGCTTCCTCCTGTTTTTGTATTTTTTCTTGCAGCGAGTTGATGAGTTTGTCAAGCGCATCTAATGATACTTCGGGGGTTTTCATCTCCTCAAGCTGTAATTCGCCGGCCGGTTGCGCCCCTTTTGTTACCGTAACAAAGTAGGTTTTGGAAGCCTCCTTTTGAATAATGATAGCATTGTAGCGCGTTTCCCATTCGGGGTCGTATTCTTTGTCGGGTACGATAAAAAAGCGAATATCACATCCCGCCTCTTTCAACCGGTGGATATTCTCCGGATCAAAATTCCCCCAGGGGCGCAATGAGTCGCGCTCCTTGACGCTCGCCAGCAACTGCTGGTTGAGGGCCGATTTTTTGTTTTCGATCTTCTCTATCCCGGCGGGTATTTTCATTCCCCGTTCCGTATCGGCTTCAAGGGAGGGAGCGGCCGCTTTTTTGTCGTGCAGTTGCTTTAGCTTTTTGATCGATTCGCCCAGCCGCTTTGAAGCCGAAAGGTAGTCCTGCAACTTCTCTTCATCGGCCTTCATGCTGTCTTGCTCCGCCACATGTATCATACCCAGGTCGCGCAGCGCATAAAGGAACCGGTTATAGTCTTTATGGAAAGAGATAAAAACAAATTTCTTCATTGCGGCTACCATACGCTTCCCTCCTGTTGTTTACGTTGTTCCTGATGTGCCCGCATGATCTTCTGCGATGATTTGGAGAGGTTTTCCTCATCTTCCAGATAGCGTTTTATTTTCAGGATGGCTTCCCGGTAACCCGGTATCTGCACTTTTTCAAAGAGGTTGACTTTCTGTGTGGTTTTCTTTCTCACGTATTCGAGCCGGGAGAGCCTTATCTCCTGAAAGTCGCGGCGGATACCTATCTCAGCGAGCCCCTCTAACGTTTTTACCCCGTCGAGGAACCATTTGGGACGGTTGAAAAGGCTGAAAGGGCGGATTTCAAAATCCACCTTGTCGAGCATCGGCAGCAGCACCCCCGCAATCTTTCTCTTTGAGAGGTGCACATCCTTTACGCGCAGCAGGGTAGGGTCGAACTCCGTCCAGAGGCTCACCATCTTGTTGTACGATTGTATTTTTGCTTCGAGTTCCTTGTCAAGTTGCTCTATCTCCGTTTTGGTCTTTTTTACTTCCATCCGCAACGCCGATTCTTTGTTCTGCAACGTGGGAAGCGCCCGCACACGTATTGCCAGTTGTTTTTCCAACTGCTGGCGCGACGTTTTGTTATATTGAAATCTAATAGCCATTATTGCTGCCAGTAGGTATCTATCAATTCCTGTTTCATATTCACCTCGGCCGGTTTGAAATGCTGTGACAACAACTTCCATGTGCTGTCTAACATCTCGCTGGTATCGAGGTTCACATCAATAGCGAGTATCTTTTCCGAATAGTCGAGGGCAAACGAGAGCGCCCGCGTATCGTAGTCGGTGAGGTCGAAGCCGTTTTCCATTTTTGTTTTAGCGTTGGCTGCGTCGGCATAGAGGCGTACGGCGGCATTCATCACCTGGGGATGATCTTCGCGGGTTTTTTTGCCCTGCACTAACTGTTTCAGGCGTGAGAGCGAGCGGAACGGGTCTACGACCACTTTCCCCACGTCGCTGTCGCGGCGCAGGAAGAGCTGTCCTTCGGTGATATATCCCGTATTGTCGGGTACGGCGTGGGTAATATCGCCTCCCGATAGGGTTGTTACCGCCACAATGGTGATGGAACCGCCCGTAGGGAACTGCGCTGCTTTCTCGTATATCTTGGCCAGGTCGGAATAGAGCGATCCGGGCATGGAGTCTTTTGAAGGGATCTGATCCATGCGGTTAGATACGATGGAAAGGGCGTCGGCATAAGAGGTCATATCGGTGAGGAGTACCAGCACTTTTTCGTTTTTATCTACGGCGAAATATTCGGCGGCCGTCAGCGCCATATCGGGTATCAGCAGGCGTTCCACGGCGGGGTCTTCGGTGGTGTTCATAAAGCTGATGATCCGGTCTAATGCGCCTGCGTTGCTGAATACGTTTTTGAAGTAGAGGTAGTCGTCGTTGGTCATTCCCATACCTCCGAGGATGATTTTGTCGGTTTGCGCACGGAGCGCCACGGTAGCCATCACCTGGTTGAACGGTTGGTCGGGGTCGGCAAAGAAAGGGATCTTTTGTCCCGATACTAAGGTGTTGTTCAGGTCGATCCCCGCAATGCCGGTGGCAATCAGTTCCGAGGGTTGTTTACGGCGTACCGGGTTGACGGAAGGGCCGCCAATGAGGCGTTCTTCTCCTTCGGGTACGGGCCTGCCGTCTATCGGGTTGCCATAGGCATTGAAAAAGCGGCCTGCCAACTGTTCGCTCACTTTCAGCGAAGGGGATTTTCCCATAAAAATCACTTCGGCGTTGGTAGGGATGCCTTCTGTTCCTTCAAAGATTTGCAGGGTTACCTCGTCGCCGATGATCTTTACTACTTGCGCCAGACGGCCTTCTACCGTAGCCAACTCGTCATATCCCACATGGGTGGCTTTTACCGAACAGGTAGCTTTGGTGATCTGGGTGATTTTTGTATATATTTTCTGAAATGCTTTTGCCATAACACTTTGATTTATTGATTTACTGATTCAATGATTTACTCATTTATTTATTGATTTATTATAGTTGCCAAGTTGTGAAATCATCACATCGCCACATTGACATATCATTACATTATTACATCATTGAATCTTTTTCCGGGAGATTAATTCGTCCAATTGCTTCCGGTATTTATGAAACTTGTCGGATTGAAATTCCGAATAGTTCATTTGCCTGCCGATATTGATCAGTTCCTTGAAGAAATCGGCAACCTTGTTAAAGTTATCGAATTCAAAATCGGTGCGGCAGATCTCCGTCACCATATCCAGAATGTATTTCTGCCGTTCGAGGGGAGTTACCGAGTCTATGTTGTCGAAAGCATCCTGCTGCAATACGATAAAATCGATCAGTTCCGATTTCCAGAAAGTAATATGGTACTCTGTGGGTACGCCGTCGTCTCCCAGAATATTGATCTGTTCTGCGATCTCCTTTCCGCGCAACAGCCGGGTTTTTGCTTCGTTCACCTTTTTTGTCCAGTCGCCGGATATATGTTCCGAAATATACTCTTCAAATTCGGGGTATTCTATATATTTGGAGTAAGAGTCGATAGGGTTGATGGCAGGGTAGCGTTTTTTGTCGGCGCGATCCTGTTCCAGCGCGTAAAAGCAACGGGCTACCTTTTTGGTGTTTTCGGTTACCGGTTCTTTGAGGTTGCCTCCTGCGGGCGATACCGTACCGATAAAGGTGATGGAGCCTTCTTTGCCGTTGTGAAGGATCACATGTCCTGCGCGGCCGTAGAAGTTGGAAATGATGGCCGACAAGTCCATTGGGAATGCGTCCGGGCCGGGTAGTTCTTCCATGCGGTTGCTCATTTCGCGCAACGCCTGCGCCCAGCGCGAGGTGGAGTCGGCCATCAATAGCACTTTCAGTCCCATGGAGCGGTAATACTCGCCGATGGTCATGGCGGTATATACCGACGCTTCGCGGGCAGCTACCGGCATGTTGGAGGTATTGGCTATGATGATGGTGCGTTCCATTAGTTTGCGTCCGGTGTGCGGGTCTATCAGTTCCGGAAACTCGGTAAATATCTCCACTACTTCATTGGCGCGTTCGCCGCAAGCGGCGATGATCACGATGTCTGCTTCCGCCTGCTTGGAGATGGCATGTTGCAATACCGTTTTACCGGTGCCGAATGCTCCCGGTATAAAACCCGTTCCCCCTTCCACTATTGGGTTCAGGGTATCGATGGAGCGTACGCCCGTTTCCAGCAGTTTGGAAGGGCGGGTTTTCTCTTTGTAGGCCGTGAGCGGCATTTTTACGGGCCAGCGCTGAATCATATTGAGCGCAATCTCTTTCCCGTCTTTGTCTTCCACCACGGCAACGGTTTTGTAAATATTGTAATCTCCCTCTTGGGTGATGCTTTTCACTGTGTATTCCCCTTTCAGGGTGAAAGGCGCCATGATTTTGTGGGGTTGGAAGTTTTCATCCACTTCGCCCAGCCATGAGCCGGCCGTTACTTTATCGCCCGGTTGGGCTATCGGTTGAAAATGCCATAGTTTCTCCTCGTCTAACGGGAAGGTGTATTCGCCCCTTTTCAGGAAAACCCCCTCCATTTTGTCGAGGTCGTTCTCTAATCCGTCGAGGTTGCGCTGCAAGAGTCCCGGCCCGAGGATCACTTCAAGCATGTGTCCCTGAAACTCCACCTGTGTGCCTACGGTTAGCCCGCGGGTGCTTTCGAATACCTGTACATAAACGTTATTCCCCACCACCTTAATTACCTCCGACATTAACCGGACGCCGTTGAGGTTGATATAGGCGATTTCATTTTGGGCTACCGCTCCGTCTACTTCTACAATAACGAGATTGGATATAATCCCTTTGACTGTTCCTTTTGTTAGCATATATGATAGTTTGTTTTTTTAGATATTTTCCGGTTTTTGTATCTCGTTTTTCAACTGCGTGATCAGTTCCCGGAAAACGCGTTCTCCCTCTTCGGCGTTGAGGTTTACCCATCGCTCCAATATTCTGAGTTTGCAGAGATAGGCGAAGATGTATTCGATATTGAAATAGTCGAACAGCGTGTTTTCTTCGAGCCAGTTCCACCGGAATTTATCGATCTTGCGCTCCCGCTCGTAGACGTCCGTTTCTTCGGAAATCCGGAGGATGGTATCGTAGTAATCGAGTTCGCGGCTAACGCCGAAGTCGCGCGCGTTGGCGTTTTCCCTGATGAGGCGGGCTATTTCGTTGTTGCCTACCGCCACCAGGCTTACATCCATCCCATACTTCCGTGCAAAGATGGCGGAGAGGATATTGCCCAGGTTGAGGTTCATTTCAAACCAGGCGGCTATCAGGCTGTTCTTTACCGCCATCCCGTAGTCGGCGTACAGAGAACTGACGAGGTCTTCCAGTGTTTTCAGGGGCGCGGGTATCTCTTCGTCTATCCATGCCTTGACGGTTTTTTTGAAATAGGGCGGCGCTTGCTTATTATCGATGGTATCTCCCTCTTTTACCTGCCGGATGATCTCTTCCATTTCGGCGCGCGAGAAAATTCCCCGGCTTTGCAGCTCGCCTTCTTTCTTTTCCAGTAAGCGGAAAAGGTTGTCGTTGTCGTAAGAAAAAAAGCAACTGTGCAGGAGTTTTTTGTCTTCCGGCGCGAGGGATTCGCCGAGCATCTCCCTGAACTCTTCTACGGTGAAGGGGAGTTTTATGCTGTCGAAAGAAAAATCGGGTAGCCCGGATATAAAGTAGTAATATTGATTTTTGAAAATCATAGGCAAAGCGAACCTCATGAAAGAGATCGTGTTCTAAAAAAGAAGTTGTTGAATCTGCGGGCGTAAAAATTCCCTGAAGTAGTTGATAAACTCTTCTTCCCCAAATCTCACCTTGTAGGAGCCGTTTTCGGGCGCAAGGGTGAATCCTGTTTTGAGGCCGTTCACCGATTCGATTTTCAGCCCTTTATCCAGCAGGTTTTTGGCATGGGAGGCGATGTAGGATTTCAGTTCTTCCGGGTTTTCTACGCCTACGGTCAATGTGCCGTTGTTCAGCCAGTTTTGCGCCAACTCCACGATCAACTGCTGCATAAACGTTTTGTCTTCTACGGCGTTTTTTACTTGTGTAGAAAACAGTTTGCCGGTCACCATATTGATGATTTCCGTTTTTAGCGCTTCGGAAGATTGGGCGGCATAGAGTTTGAGTTCGGCTTCGGTGTGTTTTTTCAGCGCTGCGCTTTCCTTTTGGGCGGAGGATAGCAGCTCTTCGGCTTTGGCGCGTGCCGCATCCACTATTTGTTGCTCCTGGGCGCGTGCTTGCGTGACGATTCTTTCAGCTTCCTCTTTGCCTTTTTCTACGCCTTCTGCGTAGAGTTTTGAAGTAAGTTCCTGAATTTTGTCCATATATTGGTGTGTAATGAGTTTTTCTGCTTGTGATGCTTTTGCACTGTTCGCGTTAAGCTAAATGAACTGCGCCGGGCTTGCTTGATCTGTGCCTTAGCGGGCGAATATCTGACTTTAGCGAAAATGAAAAGTTTTAACTGTATGAAAAATGACCCGGCAAATTTACAAAAAAGAACGCATAATAATTATGATTATATCAAAAAAAAACGGGCGGTTCTTTTACAGGTTTTGTATCGATGCGGTTTGGCGAAGGTAATTCATTGGGCTTCATGAGAAGG
>JAISZV010000272.1 GCA_031284475.1 Proteiniphilum sp.
CATTGATGCGGCAGACCCTCAATCGGTAGCCAGGGCAAAATTGTTGGGAGATGAGATATTGGAGAATTTTTAAAGATGAGTATTTATAGTATCAACGCTAAATAAATAATTCTATGCAAAAACGATTGACAACCACAGCCATACTATTGGCTACTGTTTTCCTGTTCAACTGTACCAACGGCGCACAGGGGACGAAAGGACAAAAAGAGAAGTATCAACCTATCCGGACGGAAGTCCCTGCGCGTCCGGCGGGGCAAAAAGACGTGCTGGGATTAGTAACCGACAAAATAGACATTGTACGCGTCGGTTTTATCGGCCTGGGGATGCGAGGCCCGGGTGCAGTACAACGCTTCACCCACATACCCGGCATAAAGATCGTTGCCTTGTGCGACCTGTATGAGAAGAAGGTAGAGAAGGCGCAGGGCATCCTCGAAAAGGCCGGTTTACCCCGCGCCGCTGCCTACAGCGGCAGTGAAGAAGCCTGGAAGGAACTCTGCCGGAGAGACGATATTGACTTAGTCTACATCGCTACCGACTGGAAACACCACGCCCCCATGATGGTTTACGCCATGGAGCAGGGCAAGCATGTGGCCTGCGAAGTACCCTCGGCCATGACCCTGGAAGATATATGGAATGTGGTGAACACCGCAGAGAAAACGCAGTTGCATTGCATGCAGTTGGAGAACTGCGTCTACGACTTCTTTGAACTGACCACCCTGAATATGGCGCAACAGGGCCTTTTCGGTGAGGTGCTCCATGCTGAGGGATCTTATATCCATGATCTGAGCGAATACTGGGGTAGTTATGAGGGGGACTGGCGCATGAAGTATAACAAGGAGTTCCGCGGAGACGTCTATGCCACCCACGGTATGGGGCCTGCCGCACAGGTGCTGGATATTCACCGTGGAGATAGGATGAATACGCTTGTGTCGATGGATACAAAACCGGTGAATATTCCCGAATACCTGATCAGGGAAAGAGGGCTGGATCGCGACAGCGCTTACCTGTTTGCCGACGGCCAACACACGATGACGATGATCCATACGGAAAAAGGAAAGACGATCCATATCCAGCACGATGTATCTTCACCGCGCCCCTACAGCCGTATGTACCAGGTAAGCGGCACGAAAGGTTTCGCCAACAAATACCCGGAGCAGGGCTACGCCCTCCAGAGCAGCGTGTTGGCAGGGAGCGGCGTACCCAACCATGAGAACCTGAGCGCCCATAATTATATGCCGAAAGAGGCGCGGGATACATTGATGGCGAAGTACAAGCACCGTATTCACCGCGAGTTGGAAGAGAAAGCCAAGGAGGTGGGCGGCCACGGCGGAATGGATTTCATTATGGATTACCGGTTGATCTACTGTCTGCGCAACGGTTTGCCGTTGGACATGGATGTGTATGACCTGGCGGAATGGTGCAGTCTGGCTGAGTTGAGCCGTATCTCGATAGAGAACAACAACGCGCCGGTGGAAGTGCCCGACTTTACCCGTGGTAACTGGAACAAGATACAAGGATTCAGGCATGCGTTTGTAAAAGAGTGAACCTGAAAAGAGTATTGGCGTTATCAGAGCATTGCCGCCGCTTTGCGTATTTCGGCAAGGCGGTCGGCAAGGGTCTTGTCTTGCCGTACGATCTGCATATTGTATTTTAACTGCATTCGCATAAGCAAATCGGCATTTATTCCCAATGCCGCTTCAAACAGCATTGCTGTATTGGCGGTAAGCGGTCGCCGTTCGTTAAGTATATCGTTCAATGCGGTGTAGGGAATACCCATTTGCTTTGCCAAAGAAGTTTGTGAGATTTTGCGATATTCTATCTCTTCTTTAAGCAATTCTCCCGGATGAGTAGGACAAAACCCATATCCTAAATTACCCATAATTAATCTATTTGTAATGGTTTGATAATTCTAAAATATTACACACTGTTACAATCGTTTCCGATTCTACTTTGTTTGTTGTGAACTCAAAATGAATTTTCATATCGCTTTTTTGTTCTGAACAAAGGTAGGTGTGTTTTTGGATATACACAAAAAAAGTGTTTCCGGAGTTTTTATTCGGAAGTTGAATAGATTAAAATGATTTTATATTTAATTAACCATAAACACGTATAGCAATTTTATTGTATTGCAAATATGTTATATATTTGTATCGTCCTATTAGGGAAAGTTCAGTTTGCTTAAGCAAGATATTATTCATTTAAAAGTTCTATTCATGAATTGGAACGAACTAAGGACGAAAGCCGAAGAGAAAGGCTGGGTGTTTGAGCGTCATGGGAAAAAACATGACATTTATTATCATCCTGATAAAGACTTCAAGATTCAATTGGAGCGACATGGCTCACAAGAGGTACGAAGAGGCCTTTATTACGATTTGAAAAAGAAAATAGGGTTTTAATATCCTATTTTCCAATCAAGTACAAACATCACCTCTTGAATGCAAACATCAATAACTATTAAAGAATTATGAAAACGAATAGATCCATAGCTCTCATCGAAAAGGGTAAGGATGGTGTGTTCGGTATCTTCACGCCCGGATTAAAACATACCATAATTGGCGAAGGTAAAACGGTTATCGAAGCTAAAGAGGATTTTCAGAACTCTGTAGTCGAAATGATCGCTTCATACACCGGAGATAACAAAGAAGTTCCGGATGAATTGAAGGGAATCTCTTTTGAGTACAAATATGACATTGCCTCTTTCTTTGATTATTACGACTTCATCAACATTTCCAAATTTGCCGCACGTGTAGGAATTAATCCATCTCTTTTACGTCAATACAAAAGCGGAACAACCAATTATATCAGCGAGTCTCAAATGAAGAAAATAGAAGCCGCGTTACATAAAGTTGGATATGAGTTGTCGGATGTGCAATTGGTGTGACCGGTACAATCATCACGTTTAATCATTCAAAATTCTCACTGCCCGAAACATTTTGTTTCGGGTTTTTATTTTAATATTATGCGAAAATGTAATTTTGTAGCTTTCGATTTTGAGACGGCTATGAATAATCTGTTAGTAAACTCCGGGATTTTTTTTGTATTGATCTTTTTATCCTGTCTATATAATTTTTCGTACATTTGCGCCGTTGCGTGTGTCGAATATAAATTTCTGTCGGGATAGAGGTAAATTTCCATGCGCATCCCCGTAAATTTCTATGCGGACAGAAATTTTTTTCCATGCGCATTGCGTGAAATTTCTATGCGCATCCCGTGAAATTTCTCTACGCAGAGAAATTTGCGTGCATACGGACGAAAATGAGCGGCAATGCGCAGCCTGAAAACGAATAATGCCAGAGTGTTGATAATTAATAACAACTTCCTCGACGAACTGCCTACCTTTTTGAAGATCGGGATGAGCATAAAGTTGGGCGATTTCGGTACCCTCCGTCTCTCGCTTTCGAGTGCGCCGACAGCCCCCGAACAGTTTAATGCATAGAATGCTTGTCTATTCGCTTAAAATGCTTACTTTTGCGCTCATAAGTGGTGATAGTTTTTATTACTTGTATTTGTTTGTATAACTACCAAAAAGATAGTGCTTATACCCAATTATCACCACTATTCCTCGTTTTTTTTCTTTATATTCAACTATTTAAAAGATGAGAAACTTAAATATCCAAAATATAAATAAAATATGAGAATCATCATTTATCTTTTATTCGTATTCGGTTTTGTTTTTTCATGCTGCACCCGTTCCATTCAAGAACAAACGCCAATACCGTTGATTGCGGTGAATATAGACAGGATGGAAACATTGGAATTATCAGATTTTTTTGCGGATATTACGTATGTTCCTTTGGCTGATTCGTTTTTGGTAAGTACGATTGAGCGAGCCAAAATATATGAAGACAAATTATTTTTATTGACAAACGAAAGCGTGCTTGTTTTTGACGTCAATTCGGGTAGATGCCTGTCGCGCGTGAAGCATTTGGGGGGAAGCCCCGACGAATGTATTTCGTTGTACGACATGCTTTATGATAAAAATGAAAATGTGATCGAACTATTGGATGAACAAAAAGTGTTGCGATATGGATTTGACGGCCATTTTATAAGCGAATTTAAAACCTCTTTTACTTCTTTCTCGTTTCATAAAATCACTCCGTCCACGTATATCTTCTACAATAATAACATGATTTCGGATCATACGGATTGTAACTTAGTCCGGTACGACGCGAATGCGTTAAAAATTACCGCTTCTTATTTCCCGATAGATAAACATCTGGCGAGCTATTTTTTTACGACAAACACAAGTAGTTTCAGTTCGGAGACAAATCCTTCTTTCCATTTTTGCCCTTCGGATACCATCTATGGTTTTACGGATGATTATGAACCGTATGCCAAATATGTACTGGATTTTGGAAAACATCACACGCCATCCCGGTTTTATGAGGAAGACTACAGCGACATACTTGACTTTTCTACGAAAGCCGTTCGTCAGGAGTATATATATCTATTTGGCAATTTCTACGAAAATAATTATATGGCGGCGCTTTTTATTCGTAACGACAAAAATGTTTATTGGGCGTTATATGATAAAAATAAACAAACCGTACATGCGATAGATCGCTGGAGGGACGACCATCACTCCCGGACATTTATTCCTTTGACATACGGCAATGGCCCGTTTATTATGGATGAAACATATTTGTATTTCTTCTTACAGCCGGATCAATTGATCGATTTAATGGAAAACGAAAACCGCTCGGCCTTGCAGGAAAACCAACTTGATACCCTCTATCACTCACCTGTTTTTTCCGAACAATCCAATCCGATTATAGTCAAATGCAAATTTAAGAACTTATGAAAAAAGGTCGTTGACTCTGGCTGTCAAATTGTTGCCCGGCGGATAATGAGCACTTGAGTTGATAGCGGACTGTGTTTACTATCCCCTGTGCGCTATAAACAAAATTTCCGCAAGAACTACATGCGGATTAATGCAATTGACCTATTTCCTCAAATTAAATTTAAATATCCTCAATAGAAATAATTCTCTTGGAAATGGCGTAGATAGTAAGCCCCGACTGGCTGCGAATCCCCGTTTTTACGGCAATGTTCTTCCTGTGCCTTACCACTGTATGGATGCTGATGTTGAGCGCATCGGCAATTTCCTTGTTCAACATTCCGCTCACAAGGCCGGTCAGCACTTCGACCTCCCTCTTGGTGAGGTTTTCTTCTCCCTCTTTCTCGTTTGGCTGGGAATGGTTTTTTTTATCGAGTTTCGAGAGTAAGTGCACGATATGTTCGGGCGAATCGTAGAGGGTGAAAGTAATGTCGGTGAGCATCGACGGTTTATGCATCATGCCGAACTCGATGCCGGCAACGGAGAGCGAGGGATAACTCTTCTTTATTTTCTTGACCTCTTTCTCCCGGTTCACAAAGTGTATCGAGTTGGCTATCAATACATCAACCGGATTGGATTCAAGGAGTCCCGTCAAGCCGTCCAGCGTTTCCAGCTTATAGATACGGCAATCCGTGTCCGATTGGTAGAGAATGGCCTGTATTCCTTCGTAAATGATCTTCGAATATTCTAAGATGGCTATATGCAGCGTTGATTTATCCATTTTGTTCCCTTTCAATATCCACGCCCGACGGGATCAGGATGGCTTCCTCTATCAGGGAGTGGATGTACAGATCGAACTCAAGTTCATAAAGCGACATGAATAATTTACGGCGAAGATCCGGATCGCCCTCAATCTTTACATATTTAAGCAGGAGGTTTTTCAGATCCTTCAGTTTCAGCTCTATGTCGGTGTGATGTTCGCTGTATTCTTTCGAGGAATAAGCCTCCCCGTCGTTACCGGTTTTCCCGTCGCCTAAAAGTGTAATGAAATAAGGGAAAGCCACTTCGTCTTCATAATCCAGGTGTTCCCTCACTTCCATAAAATACTCATTGAAGAATTTTTCCAGCAACTTCAATTCTTTCTCAGGATGATTCTCTTGAAGCTGACGGATATAGGAGCTGATTTGCGGATATTTGTCGAACCGGTAATAGTTGTGGGAGTTCTTCAGGAAATCGATTACCTGCAACAGGTCTTTTCTGGTGAACGGTTGTTCTTCCCTGCTCCCGGAACCGTTATAAAGATTGGCAATGCTGATAAACAACTGTTCGCTAACGTCGTACCGGTTGCACAGTTGCAGCACGGTGTGATCGCTTACCCGGAAGTCGATGTTGAAATGCTGCAACATCAGCAGCAGGTAGGGGTTGCTATCAATCAGATCGGCCATTTTCATATATGGCTTTACTCTTATCCTGGAAGAATGATACATACCGTAAAATCTGTTTTTGCGTGCAAAGGTAGCGAAAAAATAAGATAATTTAGAATGATTCTACTTTAATATCCGGTAAATCTTTGCGATTTTCCGAAAAATGATGTTTAATCCCGGATTTTTTCGTATTATTGCGCTCTTAATTTCAAGAAAAATGTTCGATTTTCATAATTTATTGATCCGGCGGCGCAGTATCAGGAAGTTCAGGGCAGAGCTGCTGTCTCCCGATGAGATCCGGAAAATCATTGAGGCAGGCTTGCTTTCGCCCACTTCCAAGAACAGCCATTCATGGGAGTTTATAGCTGTGGAAGAGAAAGAAGTTCTCGCGAAGTTATCGGTTTGCAAACCCGGTAGCGCATCATTCATTGCCGATTCCGTTCTGGCGGTCGTTGTACTGGGAAACCCGCTGATAAGCGACGCTTGGGTGGAAGACGCTTCCATCGCCGCCGTCAACATGCAGTTGCAAGCCGAAGAGCTTGGCATAGGCAGTTGTTGGGCGCAGGTGAGAAACCGGAATTACTC
>JAISZV010000289.1 GCA_031284475.1 Proteiniphilum sp.
TTCTCTGGCTCTAATTGGTTCGTAGTCAGTAAACATTTAGAATAAAGTGTTTTGCGATACTAAAAATGAGTATTGCAAAATGAAATCGAAAAATCGACTCAGTTGCTACTTTTGTGACGAGTTTTAGCACTGAGGAATTTGAAGTACTGGCTCCCAGATTTGAATATCTTTTAATGAGTTATGTTTAATCTCTTTGGGTTTAATTCCCCGCCGCTTGCGGCGAAAAATAAAAATTATTCCTTGAAGATACCCCGTCCGCTTGCGGCGGGGTAGTTCATTTATTTTTGCAGGCGTCTCTGATTTGTTTTGCATAATTCCGTAATAAAGAGCCTTTCAAAAAGGGAAATTCTTCCTTATATTTTTGGTCCATTTCAATGGCCATTTTCTCAATCAGTAACAAACAGGCCTCCAGTTTTTCCCGGTTTTCAGCTCCTTTTTCCAATTTGTTCAGTTTTTCTATCCGGTAACGTAAAAAGGCTTCCAGATGTAGTTTTGAAGCCCTTGCCATATCGCGTTGCCGGGTCAGCTGTTCCTTTAGCATTTGATAATCATCATGTTTTAATGTTTTTTTGGCGTCTTCAATGTCTTGCAACGACAATGCGTTAAGCCGCAAAGCTTCATCTTTGTCGTTCAAAACGTCATGGATGATTTGTTCCCGTGGATAATTTAATAATTCGTTCATCTTGTAGTTACCCATGATATCCCAGGGTTTCAAAATGGCGGTAGCTTTAGCATAGCTTACAGCATGCGATTCAAGGTAATTGAGATTGGAAAATTCGCTGTGATTGAATATCCACATTCCTTCTACAAAGAATATTGTTCGTCCTATATCATCGGTTCGTTTTAACGCAGATATCACCTTATCGGCAGACTTATCGCCGAATCGTTCTACAGCCCAGCCTTTCCATATCTGTTCGATCGGCGTAAACGGGTCTTCGGCAAGTTTAGAAAGAGCGTAAAAGTTAACCTCATTCGGTTTGCCGAATATATGCCCGTTAGCCCAATTAACGCGCATGCTTAATGTATTGATGTTATGATTATTGGAAAGCGCATGTTGAACGCGGGCTTGAATTTCTTCGGGATAGCAATACGGCATAAGTCCCTGTCCCCAATATTCACCTGTGCCGTCGAACTGTAAATGTGCGGGCATGTCGGTGATCGTTTGCATGACGTTGTTTGCAGGTTTAACCGGCATCCAGTCGCCGGATTGGCTTTTATGATCCAATAAAAACGGAAAATTTCTGTCTCTGTTTTTCAGCGCATCAATGATCATTTGCTCTTGAAAAGGATAATGGCTGAATGTCAGCAACATAAATTCTTTATTTTTATGAATGGCGGCCTTCGACATGGCTTCAAACATATATTTGAAAGCATCCGAATGCGAATAGTAGGGAAATCTTGGGTAGTTATTAAATTCTATTTCTTTAAATTCCTGTATATCATTGGCCATTGGCGTTTCCCAGAGATAAATTTCAAAACAATCCATTTCAGGGAATAGGTCATAAAGTTCTTTGGTTTTGTCTTCCATAAACTTCCAGAATTGTTGGTTGTTCACGTTTTTCATTTCGGGATATTTCTCGAAGAGGTCTTTGGGGACAACCGGTTCTGCAGCGCCTATAATCAGCGATACGCCTTTTTTCTTTAAACGTTGATAATATTCCCTGTGCCGGAGTATTGCATCCTGATCGGGTATCTTCATGATCTTGTCGTAACCTTTGTACGTTAACCAATCGTCGCTATTGAAGCCGTGCGCATTGATTATATCGATTTTATATTTGTCAATGGCGTCTTCGAGCGTCAGTAACAATTCGGCACGATCTTGTTTTTCGTACCCATAGCCAAGGAAAACGGCACACAGCTTCAGTTTTTTCTGCGATTGCACATTCGGATAAATTTCTACTGTTCCCTGCGACATTACATCTGTAAATACAATCAATAACAGACTTAATGAATAAATGATCCGACGGTAATATAAAGCCTTCATATTTGTGATTTTAAAAATCAGAAAGAGCAAATGCGCACCAGATCATGGGAGCTTGTCCATGCAGATCGCCTACAATACGTTTTCTGTCTAAATAATATTGATGGTCGTTTTTGAAGCCGGTACCTTCGCAAACTTCGGTTACTTCATTATTTTCATTGATATAAGTAACTAATTTCAACCATGCCTTGCGGGCTACGGCGCCATATTCTTTCGGATCCAACCAACCGTTTTTCACGCCGGTTATCATAGAATAAGTAAACATAGCTGATCCCGATGTTTCATTCCAAGCCGCAGGGTCGTCTATCAATTGACGCCACATGCCATCTTCACCCTGATATTCTTTCAATGTTTTCATCATTTTCTTATATGCCTCCAAAATAAGGGATTTATTCGGATTGTCATCGGGAAGGGTACGCAGCAGTTCAGTCATACCTACAGCCATCCAGCCATTACCGCGTCCCCAGAAATATTTAGCGCTGGGTTCATGGTAAAACAATCCGTTAGACTGTTGTATCTTATCCAAATAGAGTACCATTTCATACGCCGCCCGGTTAACATATTTCAGGTTTGAAGTTGCACGAAAAGCTTGCACTTGAACAGCCGTTATCATAAACATGTCATCGATCATGAGACGGGTTTGCCATGAATAGCCGCTATCTTCCCATATTTTTTCTTCAGGTTTGGCCTCTTCAGGCGCTTTCCATTGCGTATCGGCATAACTCAAACCCAACTTAAGGTATTCGTCCCTATGGGTTTGCAGGTACAATTCGAGCGGCACAGCGCCGAATACGTTATTATCTACGTGATCTTTACGTGGTTGCATCACACTATCGACGCCGAACAACGGCATAAACCTTTCTTCCAATAGTTGTGTTAAAACGGCATTTTGCGTTACCTTGGCAAACCATAATCCGCCTATCCATGTACATACGTCGGGATAAGTGATCTGCGAGGGGCGATGAGGCGGTTTGGGGTTGCCATACAAGGAATGGGGAGTCGCCAGAAAATGTTCCACCAAACGAACGCCCACCTCTTTGGGATCGGATTTCTTGGGAAATGTTGTCAAATCGTAGTCGTGCGTAGAGTGACAACCAACTGTAATAATAGCGCACACAATGATACTTAGCGTTATATTTTTTGAATTCATATTAAAAAAAAGTATTTGAGGTAAAGAAACGCCGCACAAACTTCACAGAAAAATTCATGCGGCATTTCGTTTAACTAATAATCAGGTAATATCAACAATATCTTATCTCTTACCTATAATTGGAATGCCCCGATTGTAGGTTTAGCCGTAGCAGAAACCTGATTGCCAAAATAATCCCTACCGCCGTTATCGGGTATGATTGCGCCTGCATTTGCAGCCGGCGACGTTGAAGGCAGTTTATAACCGTTTACGCCGCTACCCGGTGAAGTGAAATTAGGATTACTTAAGACTGCATTTGCATCGTTCTCTGCTTTTCCTGCCGAGAAATACAAATTGCTGTCATATACAATATTCGGATCCTCATACGTGATTTCAGGAGCATAGAAAATATTGTTTTTAATCACCAGTCCATTATGCGTGTTGCCGGCGCCGCTATTTAAAATACCTATGCGCGTAGCATGATAGACGGTATTATTGTATAGCTGAATAGGGACGACCGTTTGGTCAAATTTTAAAATCTTGTATCTTGTACCTTCAACCCCGTCGTTTTCACTGATATTATATCGTATCCTGGCGTTGGTAATACCCGTTGTTCCTGACGCGATCATTAAAAAACCGCCTTGGTTGCCGTGAGAATAGTTATATTGGACGTCAATGGTACCCGAACAGTTGTCGCCGATAGAGAAAGCTTGGGCGTCTAAAGCGGTACCCATACGAGCGGTATTTGCCACTTCGTTGTACTGAATGGTCACATTTTTTGCGTGTAATTCAATAGCGTTAATGGCGCGGTTAGTCTCAATAAGTTTATAATCTCCGGTTCTGTTGATCTTATTATTTTCTATCAGGATATTTTTTGATTTAAAAATAAGAATGGCGTCTAATGATGTTTGATCAATTTCGTTTTCGCGAATTGTCACACCATAGTTAAAAAACGCTTCGTTGTTGTTACTTCCGTCGCCAAATTGAATGCCACGGCAGGAAATACGTTCCAGTTTATTCTTCTCTATCACAATATCCATGAACAACGCTTCTGCCGTTGAGGCGCGTACCCAGATTCCCGCTTGCAAGTGCCAGTTGCCGGTAATTACGCCATCTACGTCATGTATATAATTGTCTTTGATAATAACGCCGGGGTAAGTGTCTGCTACTTGTGCATCTACGGAAATACCACGCAAATTCTTAGTAGGCGGACGTGCCGTAACAGGGTTACTGACGTCAAAATTTTCGATGGTCAGATATTTGGGATTCCGGGCTACTATAACTCCCAATAATGCACTGGCGTCCTCATCCCCTATTAGTTTAGGTTTGTCGCCGGTGCCATAAGCGCTATATGTAATCCTTTTGTCCTCCGTACCTGCAACGTTAAATATTTTGAGACACCCTTTCCAGGAACCGCCTCGTTTGAAAAGGATGAAATTACCCGGTTCAAATTCAGCGCTGTTTACTTTGTCCAGCGTTTTCCATGCCCTGTCTGAAGACAATCCGTCGTTTTCATCATCTCCGGCAATATTGTCAACATAATAAGTGGTTGCAGTTATCCATCTTGCATAGAGCGTAATGTTTGTAGTTACGCCGGTTACATTGTAAGGAAAGGTTACTTTATTGGTCAGGTCCGCCTCCTTGTACCAACCCTCAAAGTTGCTACGCTCCTTTGTAGGAGCTTTGGGTTCGGCAAGCATACCGCCTTTTACCACTTCAGTGGCATGGTTGTCGTCTTCAGGCCATACGCCGCCGTCCAGATTCCATGTTACTTGCCAATATTCGGCGGCAGCTTCTTGCCATTCGGCAACAAGGGTAATATTACTGTTTACAGGCGTCTTGAAGTCGTATGCGGTATTAGCGCTATTCAAATGCCAAAAAAGAAATACATAGCCCTGTTTTGCCGGATTAGTTGTAGGGGCGATTGCCGTACCGCCCGCCTCTATTTGTTGAGGCTCAGGAGTAGGAGCGCCGCCGTCGGCATTGAATGTAACGGTATAAACCTCAGCGGTTTTGTCATCCGAACAACCGGTATAGACACATGTTAGTGCGAGAAACAAGACAAACAATACGGTATAATTCGATATTTGTCTAAGAGCAATTTTGTTTATA
>JAISZV010000232.1 GCA_031284475.1 Proteiniphilum sp.
CTATTTCTTTTTGACTCTTTCCTGCCCGGAGTAATACTTCTATTTCGTATCTTTGTTCCCGGGTTAAATGTTTTTTATTTTTCATACAACTACAAAGTAAAAACTTTTTTCTCAACCTCCGATTGGGGCATGCCCCAATCAGAGTTTTTTTTTCTTACTTCAGTTGCATTTATTAATTGAACTTGCCTTTATCGCCGAAAGCGTTATCATTCCTCAAATCATCCCCCGTGCTTTTATCTCCAGATACTTATTGATGCTGTCTACGGTCAGGTTTTCGGGAGAAGAAAGCACGCACTGAACGCCGTGGCGCGCTAATTCCCGCACAATTAACCGTTTTTCAAAAGCGAACTTCTCGGCAATGATCTTATCATAGACTTCATTCATTTTTTTTGCGTTCTTGTCTATCAACCGGTTCAATTCGGTGTTTTTAAAGAATATCACAATAAGCAAATGGTTTTTGGATATGGCTTTAAGGTACGGTAGCCGGCGTTGCAACGCATCGGTTGTTTCAAAATTGGTATAAAGAATCAACAGGCTTCGTTGTGTAATGCTTTGTTTGATTTCCACATACAACCGGTTGAAATCGCTTTCGGAAAAATTGGTCTCTATACGGTATAATGCACTCATGATTTTTTGCATTTGTCCCGCCCTCCGGTTAGCGGGAACACGGTCTTCCACTTTCCTGGAGAAAGTAAATATACCCGCCTTATCCTGCTTCCTGATAACAATATTGCCGAGGGCTAACGTAGAATTAACCGCATAATCCAACAGGCTCATCCCGTCAAAAGGCATTTGCATGCTTCGCCCTTTGTCAATGAGCAGGTAAACCGGTTGCGATTTCTCTTCCTGGTATTGGTTCACCATCAATTGCCCTTTTTTGGAAGTCGCTTTCCAGTTGATAGTGCGTATATCGTCGCCCTGCACATATTCTTTTATTTGCTCAAATTCCATGGTGTGCCCGATACGGCGGATTTTCTTTAATCCGTACTCAAACGGATTATGTGAAAAAGCGATCAGATCGTATTTTTTCATTTGGATGAACGACGGATAGGCCGCAACGGAGGCATTTTCAGAGAAGATATAACGCCGCATCACCAATTGGAGAGGCGAAAGCGCGAAAATATTGAGTTTCCCGAACAGGTATTCGCCCCGCCGGACAGGGCGCAGGGTATATTCATACTCTTTTTCCGAAAACTTTTCGATACGGCTTTTTATTAAAAAATCGCGTTGCTGGTATTGATACGGAATTTCGTCAATAATACGCAGATGAACAGGGATGCGGTAATTATTACGGATTTTTATCCGCACAGGATTTTCATCGCCGTTTGAAAGCATTTCCGGTAAAATACGCGACGCCGAGACGCTGTTTTTCCCCGAAAAAAGAACGAATATATCCACCAGAAGCAGCAACAATAAAACAACAAGCAACCCTACTGCAACAAGATACAACCAATCCACAAAAAACGAGACAAAAGAGAGCGTTGCAATACCGAATAGCAACCGGTAAAACAAAGAGTTGACATATAACGATTTTAATATCTTCATCCCGTATTGTTTTTATCGCGGAACTTCTATATTGGCAATGATCTCAGAGATAATCTGTTCCGCTTTCAGGCCTTCCATCTCCTTTTCGGGCGATACAATTACACGGTGGCGTAATACCGGCGCTGCGATGTCTTTAATGTCTTCGGGCGTTACAAAATCGCGTCCACTGAGGGCGGCCATTCCTTTGGCTGCATTCAGAACAGCGATAGATGCGCGCGGCGACGCGCCCAGGTAAAGGAACGGCGTTTGACGCGTTTGTTGCACAATATTCGCGATGTAAGCCATTAAGTGGCTTTCTACCATCACCTCACGAACCAGCAATTGAAATTTCACAACCTGTTCGCCGGAAACCACGCTATTGATATTTTCGGTTTTGTTGAAGCCTTTTGTCTCATGCTCCCTGCGAATGATTTCAAATTCTTCCGCTACATTCGGATAATCGATGACAATCTTGAAAAGGAAACGGTCTAACTGCGCTTCCGGCAAACGGTAAGTACCCTCTTGCTCAATGGGATTCTGCGTGGCAATAACGATAAACGGCTCTTCCATGCGATACGTTTCTCCATCGAGCGTAACCTGCCGTTCTTCCATTACTTCAAACATGGCTGCCTGTGTTTTCGCCGGTGCACGGTTTACTTCGTCCACCAGGATAAGATTAGAGAAAACCGGCCCTTTCCGGAACTGAAAATCGGAAGTTTTCATATCAAAAACCGATGTTCCGAGAATGTCGGAAGGCATTAAATCGGGTGTGAATTGTATCCGGCTGAAAGAGGTATCTATTGCTTTTGCCAGAAGTTTTACGGCAAGCGTTTTAGCAATACCCGGCACACCTTCCAACAAGACATGCCCGTTGGCAAGCAATGCTACCAAAAGGTGATTAACCAATCTGTCCTGCCCTACAATTACTTTTTGCAGTTCTCTCCTCACAGCGTCCATTTTTTGACGTAACTCGTTTAAATCGAGCCTCGATTCAAACCGGATGTTGTTTTCTAAATTTTCGTTCGATTCCATATTTTGATGATTGAATTATTAGCACATTATTAATTGATAATTGACAATTGACAATTGATAATTATTTGAATCATTACATTATTAAATCATTAACCTACTGCAATTACATCAGCGCCGGCGCGTAAACATTAGTCACATTAGCACATTGGCACATTAGTCACATTAGATTAATCTTCATTCCAGAAACAATCTATCAATGTACTCAATCGTATAAGTTCCTGTTTACTGCAACGGTTTTGGCGCTCTACCTCCCGGATCAGAGAGAGAATTTCCCCGATCAGTTCCATATCTTTTCCCGATTTGAGATGCAACCGATCCGTCAACTTATCTTCGGGCAGTTGCGTATCTATATTATATGTTCTCCGTACCCTATCCAAAAAGTAGATGATCTTTTTTCGGGCAATATCGGAAATATCTCCTTCCTGAAAATAAAGATTTCCTATCGTCTGGGCAAATTCGACGGTCGTATTCTGCAACGGTTTTATGACAGGAACAACACGTTGTTTGCGTTTAGCCGTAAAAAAGACAAACACGATCAGCCCGTAAAGGAAGATCAGCCACGTCATCCGCAATGCCGGATAGTTGAAAATAACGCTTAGCGACGTCTTCCCCTTACCCCCGTCATTTTGTTGCGACTCAACAAACCAGACAACCGGCTGGTCAGGGAGATAGCTTAATACTCTTTCCGCATATTCCTGCAAAGTTTCGTTGGAGAGCAACGAATAGTTGGAAAAAATAACCGGTTGGTTATGCAAAAATATCTTGCCTTTTCCGAATCGGAACTCCATGAAATTGATGTATTCCGACTCGTCGGGAAACGCCATATAGCCCAATGCAGTAGCAGAAACGGCATCGGCGCTTACAAACGCGTATTGCCCGAAAACGGGAGAATAGGAATATTCTTTACCGCTCCATGCTTCATTTGAAAATCTGAGTTTCAACTCCGGCCTATCGCCGGCGTTGAATTGAAGAGTACCCATATTTTCATCGGCATTAGAATTGAACTCAACCGGATTACCGTATGAAACATAGTCACACGTAGCCTGCAATGTATCGGTCAGATAGGACGGAAACCCGTCGGAAGCAATAAAAAGCGTACTGCCTTGTTTCACGGCATTCAATATTTTATTGGCCAATGCATCATCAATATACAGGTATTCCCTGACAAACAGATAAGTCTCTTTTTTTATATTGAGGCTGTCTTGGCGCTGAAAATATTCAAACGGATTTCTATCGTAACGGATCACGCTATCGTTGAATAAACGATTGGCCTCCCGGTTCAATACATACAGGTCTAATGGATTTTTCTCATCCAGATAGTAGGTCGGCGACCAGTCCGGCGGTTTTTCGCGTGTCAGGTCTATCGCAACCATTACGGCAATGAGTACTGCAAATACCAGCAGGTATATTTTTAGCGTTTTATTCATTTTCCGGCTTCATTTTTATATGACGGAGAAACGTTCCGCGGGCATTCCCGTATTCCGAATCGTTAATGGAAAACCCGCCATACCAGATGTAACTGTACAGATAGGAAAGGTACCCGAATTGCTTCTGCAATGCCTTATCCCGGATTTCAAAAAGATAGTCGATATTTGTCTTATCGGGGTTCCATTGGATAATATCCCTGTCTGTAAACGTTTTAAGCAACCACAAATAGAGCAATCGGACGGATTGGCGCGTATCGCAACCCTGTTCGGCTTCCTTGAGAAGGGCTTCAAAATCGGCTTCGTGAATATGTTGTTCTACGTTTGAAAGATTGACGGAAACCGTTTCGTTTTTCTTTTCAAAAAACCAGCGTCCCCGGTGGTTCATGAACAGGCGCACGGCAATATAAACCGCCGTCAGAAAAATCGCCGCCAATACAATATTCAATACTTTATCCGATAGATTGTTGATCGCGGATGCGTCGGAGATTCCCAAAAACTTGTCGAGCAACGCAGAGATCACCTCTTTGAGCCGCTGCAAGAAGCTTTTATTGATATTCCTTTCATAATTCAGTGCATCGTCCGCGGCATATTGTTCGGCAAGGTTTCCGTTAAAATGCCGCAATGAGGTTAGGGAAGAAGTGTCTTTGGGGATAACGTCCATAATGCTGTCGCGTTGGAATTGCGATAAATCACCCGAAGAAACAGACAAAAAATCGAGAAATCTCTCTTCAGTTGTTACGACGCTATCCTGCGGAAAAACCTCAAAACAGGAGATAAATCCGGCAATAAGAACGATAAGGCTTAATCTATTCCACATTCTGCCCTATTAAATCAATTTCCGATAATGCCTGCGTATGGGTCGTCTGTTCCAGCGAGCTGTAATAAACGAGGCCCTGGTTCACGGCTAAAGTGGTGGATAATATATACGACAAAACGATTGATACGATATACAATATGGATGTATAAATCCCAACTTCCGCATTTAATTGTTCTCTGGATGCCAATGTCGAAAATATTACGATCATATAGGGAATCATCGTCACCATGCCCTGGAGAATGTTCAATATAAAATAAATAACCACGGCTGATCCGATAATATGCCAGAACTTCTTTGAAAACAGTATCTTCCACCCTTGCTTCATCGCATCGGTAAACGATATATCGTTAAGCATGTAGACGTAAAAAGTCTGCGCAATCCAAACCGTTGCCACAGGAATAAGCAGAATCAGGATAAAAACGCCTACTACCAGCAAAATCAATACGCTCGCAAAGACGGCAGCCACGATAATAAGCGGTAAAAATGTAATAAGCGAATAAAGTCCGAAACGGATGATTCTGGGTAAAAATCTCTTTATCCGTTCAAAAATCTCGGACGCGGCAAAGTCCTTTCCTCCTGTTTCTTCAACCAGTTTTAGATAAACGACAGGATAAGCGGCGGAAAAAATGGAAAAGAGAATGCTCAATACTATTACAACCGCCAGCATGGAAAAGAACAGTACGGGATTGTCTGTGAAATAATAACTTATATCATAACCGATCCCGTCGTTGGTCGTGTTAAACAGCGCCGCGAAAAGATCCCGGAAGATAAAAAAATAAAAAACGCAAAGCAGGGCGAGAAAGCCTCCTGTGATTATGATATAATTCCCAAGAAAATTCTTCCAGTAAATCTTAAAAAACGCGATAGTATCACTGATAAACGCGCTGAAATCTCTTTGTTTGTATATCTGAAACATCTGTTGAATATTAAAAGTTTAAAAATCAATTTATATATGTAGCCTAACGAAATAGCTCAATTTATGGATTGTATATAATGCGATAAATCCTTTCCTTTTTCCAATTTCTTGGCAACTATAAACGGGTAAACCATATAATAGAAAAAAATGAAAGAAAAAGCGCCCAGAATAATGACCAGATTCACCGATAAAGGCATCTCGCCGGAAAGCCTCGTAATAAAGCCTTCGATAAATCCTGCAGCCACAAAAAACGGGATGGTACTCAATATGATGTACAAACTATGCCTGAATCCGATCCTGAAAGAATTAAAGCGGGAATAGGTTCCCGGAAAGAGAACAGACGCCGCCAGAATAAATCCCGAAGCAACGGCTACGATAATGCTGAATATCTCCATTGCGCCATGAAGCCAGATACCCCGCAAACTTTCCGTAAAAACGCCGTGCTCATAAAAGAAATATTGAAATGAGCCGACCATAATACCGTTCGACATGGCAATGTAAAAAGTGGGAATCCCCGCCAGCACACCGAAAATAAAAGCGCGTAACGCCACGTAAACGTTGTTTGCCGTGATCCCGATAAACGACCCCATACGCCCTCCCGACTTATAAACGGCCATCGGGTCGCCCTTTTCAATATTTTCCAACGTCATATTCACATAGCCATCCCCAAGGATCAGACGCACAAAAGTATCGTCGTATTTTGCGGAAACAGCGCCCAAAACAGTGAAAAACAGAAACATTGCAAACGCAAACCACATGGTCTTCCTGTATTTGTGCATTAGGAGGGGAACGTCGGTTTTAAAAAATTTCCGAAATCTATTCGTTTCCAAACGTTTTGTTTTGTAAATTTTGCGGTATATTTGCGAAACCAAAAAATTGAGGTAATCAGTCGTCTTGCTTTTCGGGTAATAGGTCTGGGAAAAAGACAAGTCGTTGAGCAAGTGGATATAGAGGTTAGCCATCTCATCCGGATTTTGGGAATGACTCGAAGCTAACGATTGTTCAAATTCCAACCACTTGCTTTTGTTTTGTTTGATAAATGCAACCTCTTTCATATAGTCCGCTAAATTAATAATAAAATGTCAAAGTTATACATTACTACCACACAAAATGTGCCGCTTTTTTTTATTCCCGCATCAATAGGCGAGCGGATGCTGGGTTATCTCATTGATATAATCGTAAAAGTTTCGTACATAATCAGCATGTATTACCTGCTGAAATACCTGGGTATATTGGATTTTATCAATGAGATGGAAACATGGAACCAGGTGGCTATACTTTTAATAATCTACTCACCCGTAGTCTTTTACTCGCTTATATGCGAAAGCCTCATGGAAGGAAGAACGCTGGGAAAAATGTTGGTGAAAACGCGCGTAGTGAAGATCGACGGTTACCAGGCGTCGTTTACAGATTATTTTACGCGCTGGATATTCAGGCTGGTAGACATTGACATGGGGTTTGTTGCAGGAACGCTTTCCATGTTGCTAGCCAGGCATACGCAACGGTTGGGCGATTTGGCGGCAGGTACGGCCGTAATTTCCGAAAAATCCAAGTACAACCTGTCGCACACTATTCTGGCTGATATAAAAGAGGATTACCAACCTTATTTCTCCAGAACCCAGGTATTGCAATTTAATGATAACGATATGCGTATCATCAAAGAAAATGCCCTTAACGCCATTCAAAACAGGGATGCGGCTTTAATGGAAAAACTCACGGCAAAAATAGAAAAAGTAATCCGCATTAAAAACAAATTTCCTGCGCAGGAAAATTTTATCGCAAAAATAATCGAAGATTATAATTACTATACCGGAGAATAAACAAAGCCGTTCACACTATTATTTTACTGTCCTTATCTTGTATTCACAGGCCACTTTACCCTTTTCCATATCGGCGAGTTTGCCTTTGACCATTCTCTTGCGGAGCGGCGAAATCTTATCGGTGAACAGTACCCCGTCGATATGGTCGTACTCATGCTGTATCACCCGCGCCATATAACCGGAATATGTTTCATCGTGCGGTTGCAGGTTCTCGTCTATATACCGGATATGTATCTCATCTTCACGGGGTACTTTCTCGTGAATACCGGGAATACTCAGGCATCCCTCTTCCACAGCCTCCACCTCTCCTCTCCGCTCAATGATATGCGCATTGATAAATGCTTTTTTGAAATCTTTAAATTCAGGATGCTTTTCGTCGGCAATCGGAGAAAGATCCACTACAAAGATGCGGTCTTCCAGTCCCACCTGCGGGCCGGCAAGCCCCACCCCCTCGGCGGCATACATGGTTTCAAACATGTTAGCGATCAACTTTTTTAAATTGGGATAATTTTCGGGATCAATATCCTGCGCCACTTTCCGCAGCGCCGGATGTCCGTATATATATATAGGTAGTATCATAATCTTTTCGTTTCGTTCAATCCTCTTCCGTCCGGCAAATCCGAACAAGGTTGTTTTGCAATCGCTTACCCGCAGGTTTCACGTTTCATTCTTATTAATTTATTTCCGGAGAAACCGGGATAAGTTGTTCCGGCCTGCCGGGATCATCAAACCATCAAACCATTCAATCATCAAATCATCAAATCATTGAATCATTCAATCAATAAATCATTAAATCGTTTTTCATTCTCCTGCTTTCCATATATCCCTGCAAGATGATAACCGCGCTGATTTCATCTACCAATTCCTTATTTTGGCGATCTTTCTTTTTCAGTCCTGCGTCTCTCATTGTTTGTGCAGCCATTTTGGATGAAAACCGTTCGTCCCAGTATTCCACGGGAATTTGCGGATATAATTTTCTCAGCCGGTTCACGAAAGGCTCCACTCGTTTCATATTTTCCGAAGGCTCGTTGTCCATTTGTGTGGGCAATCCCACCACAATACATGACACGTTCTCTTTTTGAAGATATTCATTCAGAAAATCGAACACCCCGGATGTTTTGACTGTAGTCAGGCCGTTGGCAATGATTTGCAGCGGATCGCTCACAGCTATTCCCGTGCGCTTTTTCCCGTAGTCGATAGAAAGAAGCCGCCCCATAATCTTTAAGGAGCGTCAAATGTACGCCTGCGCAGTTCGAAATCACGCCCAAGGTACTTTTCCCTTACCACCGGATTGGCCGCCAGTTCCTCGGCAGTTCCCTGAAACAGCACCTTCCCTTCAAAAAGCAGGTAAGCGCGGTCGGTAATACTCAACGTTTCATCCACATTATGATCGGTAATAAGGATGCCTATATTCCGGTATTTCAACTGTGCTACAATCGACTGAATATCCTGTACGGCAATCGGGTCGATGCCGGCAAACGGTTCATCGAGCATAATAAATTTCGGGTCGATGGCCAAACAGCGGGCAATTTCAGCACGGCGGCGTTCACCGCCCGAAAGGCGGTCGCCCGTATTTTTCCTCACCTTTCCAAGTCCGAACTCATCGATGAGGCTCTCCAACTTTCTCTTTTGTTCTTCGGGCGACTTATCCGTAAACTCCAATACCGATTTGATGTTATCTTCCACCGTCATTTTCCGGAAGATAGACGCTTCCTGCGCCAGATAACCGATTCCGTTTTGGGCACGTTTGTAAACCGGGAAGTGGGTAATATTCCGGTCGCCGATAAATATTTCACCCTCGTTCGGCACAATCAGTCCCACCGTCATATAGAAAGTGGTAGTCTTACCCGCGCCGTTAGGGCCGAGCAGGCCGACGATTTCACCCTGTTTCACATCAATTGAGACATGATTTACTACCGTCCGCTTGCCGTACTTTTTCACTAAGTTTTCGGTACGCAACGTCAGCAATCCGGCCTGTTGCACACCTTCTTCCGGTATTGTTTCAAGCTCTTCGGGTTCAACGCCGGGCGCTATATCATCTCTCGTTTCGTCCATTTACTCGAAATATTTCTGCAAAATTAGGAAAAAGTTGCGAATTAGAGGCGTTCTCTCCTATTTCAATTTCCAATCCGACTACTAAAATCAGTGATTTTCAAATTTTATTCTGAGACAGTGACCGCCGAATACTCCATCCGGCCGGCTACCGGCGGATTCATTTTTGCCAGTTCCACCTCAATCCGGTCGATTTCGGGAAATGCATCCTTCACCCTCCGCAAAATACGGTATGCCGCATTTTCGATCAATTTGGAAGGTTTTGCCATTTCCTCTTTTACCAGATCATATACTTCCGCATAATCGACCGTATCTCCCACGTCGTCGCTGATGCAGGCTTTCGACAAATCGGCTGAAAACCGCAGTGTCACGGAAAAATTATTCCCGTGAATCGTCTCGTGCTCCAACACGCCATGATAGGCAAAAAAATGCATATTTTTCAATTCGATGGATGTCTTCATAAATTTATTCTCATTCTTAATAGTTCAAATGTGGAAAGATTTCATTATTTTTGCTGACCTGAAGACAAAGCCGGAAGAAAAGCCAAGCCTGCTTAAGTTTGTCCGAAAGGCGTCTTATAATCCACAAATATAGTAAAAACCTGCGATAATGAAAACAAACGAAATCCCCGAAAGACTTTCAGCCATAAGGCAATTTATGAAGGAGAAAAAATTGGATGCGTTCATCGTACCCAGTACCGACGCCCATCTGAGTGAATATCCGCCCAAGCATTGGGAGTCCAGGAAATGGATCAGCGGATTCACCGGTTCGGCCGGCACGGCGGTAATCGCCAAAGAGAAAGCGGGCGTGTGGACCGACTCGCGCTATTTCCTGCAAGCAGCCGGCGAACTGAAAGATACGGGGTTTGAATTGTTTAAAATGGGACAAGCCGATACGCCCGATATGACGGATTGGGTTATAGAACAGGTAAGCAAGGGCGGCACAGTAGGTATCGACGGATTGGTTTATGCCGCTTCCGACGCAAAAGCGCTTAAAGAGAAGCTCAACGCAAAAGGGATTCATCTGGAAACCGCTTTCGATCCCTTCGCGGCAATCAGGAACGACCGCCCTGAAATCCCGAAAAACAAAGTTTTCATTTTACCGGATGATATTGCCGGGGAATCGGTAACGAGTAAGATCGGACGGATTAACGCCGAACTGAAAAAGGCGGATGCGGACGGAATAATCATTGTGCCGCTCGACGCGGTGGCGTGGACTTTTAATCTCCGCGGCAACGATGTGGATTACAATCCGGTAGCGGTTGCATACGCCTATGTTTCGGAGAAAGAAACAGTACTGTTTATCGATCCCGAAAAGTTGCCGGATGAGGTAGCCGGATTTTACCAAAAACAGGGCGTTAAAATCACCAGCTACAACGATATTTTCGAATATGTAGCCGGGTTTCCTGCAAACAGCGCCGTTTGCATCACAGGGAACAAGATCAATTATAAATTGTTACAAACTATCCCGTCGTCCTGCAAGATCATAAACGTGCCGTCGCCGGTAGACCTGATGAAAAGCGTAAAGAACGAAACGGAACTGAAAGGATTCGGAAACGCCATGATCAAAGACGGCGTGGCGCTCGTAAAATTCTTTATGTGGCTGGAAAAAGCAGTTCCCGCCGGAGATGTAACCGAAGTAACCATTGAGGAAAAACTGCGGGAGTACCGCTCGCAACAGGATATGTTCTTCGGCGAGAGTTTCGCTACTATTGCAGGATATGCGGGGAACGGAGCGGTGATCCACTATCACGCCTCTCCCGACTCCTGCCTAAAGGTACAACCCGAAGGATTGCTGCTGATCGACTCCGGCGCACAGTATAAGGACGGAACCACCGACATCACCCGCACGGTGGCCGTAGGGAAACTTACCAAACAAATGAAACTGGACTATACCAACGTGCTGAAAGGGCATATTGCCCTGGGTACGGCCGTTTATCCCGAAGGAACACGCGGATCGCAACTCGACATACTTGCCAGAAAAGCCCTGTGGGATAACGAACTTACCTACTGGCACGGCACCGGACACGGTATCGGCCATTTCCTCAGCGTTCACGAAGGCCCTCAGAACATCCGGCTGGAAGAAAATCCAACTCAACTCAGGCCGGGAATGGTTACGTCCAACGAACCCGGGGTGTATCGTTCCAATCAATACGGTATTCGCATCGAAAACCTGATCGTGACGCAGGAATACAAAAAGACCAAAGAGTTCGGCGCTTTTTACAATTTTGAGACCATCACGCTTTGTCCCATCGACGTCAAGCCGGTCGTGAAGAAACTGCTCACCAAGAAAGAGATCAAATGGCTCAACAATTATCACAAAATGGTATATGATCTGCTCAGAAAACATCTGAACAAAGAGGAAAAAGCCTGGTTAAAAAACAAAACAAAAGCTATTTAATGTGAATAATGTGCGATGTGCTGATGTACCGATGTACCGGTTTATTAATGTGCCAATGTGCTAATGTTTTAGTATGCCGGTTTATGAATGTATCAATGAATGAATGTATTAATGTACCAGGTTATTAATGCGCCAATTAAATTCTCATTAGTTTCATTAGTCGTATTAGTCACATTAGTTTCATCAACCCAGTACCCCATTAGTCACATTGACTCATTGGCACATTAAGTTCACATTGCCGGAATTAATTCCACCGAAAGCCCCAAGGCATTAACGATTCTGTAAAAAGTAGCCACACTTGGAACGGTAACACCTTTTTCTATTCTTGAAATGTACGATTTATCGACGCCTATACGCCCGGCAAGTTCACCTTGTGTTAATCTTGCATTTTTACGGGCGTCAAGTAATATTTGGCTGGTATAGAAAGCCCATGCTTCCTCGTCGAATTTTGCGCGTTCGGGGGTTCCATGCTTGCCGAATTCGGCTTCAAGAACTGCGCTGTAATCTCTAATCATGTGGTCGTTTGTCTGCATAATATTGTTTTTTTATTTTGATTGCATTCTCTATCACTCTGTCCGGTGTTTTCTGTGTTTTCTTTTGAAATCCGTTGAAAAGAACAACCACATATCCATCGTCGAAAATGAAGAATACGCGGTAAGTATTTCCACTATATTCCATTCGCAACTCATATAATCCATCGCGTATATATTTTATGAATTTTACCGGCAACCTGTCGGAAGTTTCAAGCAGCGAAACTATAGCGTTTAATTTTTGTAATTCTTTCGGATCCAAAGTTTCCAAAAACCGTTCAAAATACCCTCCGTAAGTTGTTATCTTTCTTTTCATACTGCGAAGATAACGAAGTTTGTATAATTGTACAACTTTTATCAAAAATATTTTGCCCTATGCAAATAAACTCCGCCGGGAAAGGAATCCGTTTGGTTGGCAAAGGCCTATCGGTCTCACAATATAAATAGTAAAAAAATAGACGCCCTGCGATTTGCGCGAGGAGTGAAACCCTCCGCGCATTTCGCAGGGTTCTTCTTTAACCCCAGTCACATCATTCAATCATTAGTTACATTAGTCACATTAGTTTCATCAACCCAGTATCCCATTAGGCACATTATAAAAAAATAAACAATCAGATAAACCCGGTTATAGAATTAAATCATATATTTGTAGCGCAAATTCTGTAGAAAAGTTCCATTAGTCACATTGGCACATTATTCACATTAAAAAAATGCCCCTTATAAAATCGGTTCGCGGTTTCACGCCTGAGATCGGCGAAAATACATACCTGGCGGATAATGCCGCCATCATAGGAGACGTGATCATTGGCCGCAATTGCAGCATTTGGTTTAACGCCGTGCTGCGCGGCGATGTAAACTCCATCCGCATCGGAGACCGGGTAAACGTACAGGACGGTACGGTTATTCACACCTTGTATCGGAAATCGGTATCGGTCATCGGCAACGATGTATCTATCGGCCATAATGTAGTCATTCACGGCGCAGAAGTGAAGGACGGCGCACTTATCGGAATGGGCGCCGTCGTACTCGATCATGCCGTGGTAGGAGAAGGCGCTATTATCGCCGCGGGGTCGGTAGTTCTCAGCGGCACGCAGGTAGAGCCGGGCAGCATCTATGCCGGCGTACCGGCCAAATTCGTCAAAAAGGTCGATCCTGAGCAAGCCAAAGAGATAAACCAGAAAATTGCAAACAACTATTTAATGTATGCCGGGTGGTTTAAAGAGGAAATGTAAGAGGGCGGCATCTTGTAATGACTTTGTTGCAACGGTAGTCAAGACGGTATTTTTCTTTCCTATCGTAGCAATAAAAATTAACTGACTTTGTAAGCATCGGGCATACCTTCCCCAATGAATTTATTTAATATTAAAGATTTGAGTTTGACCTCTGTTTCCTGATTTTCAAATGTTCTGG
>JAISZV010000312.1 GCA_031284475.1 Proteiniphilum sp.
TCTATATCCATCACTACCAGCGAAGCGATGGTCATACCGAACATCGCCGGTATATAAGAACTGGTTCCGTTAATCCTGGCTTTCCGGCTGCACCATTCATGATTGACCAGTTCGGGATCGCCGGGGCCTTCAAGGGCTTTCGGGCACATACATCTTTCAGTGCCGCAGGCAGTCTCCTCTCCTTTATTCTGCAACAATTCGTCGCTGTAAACACACAGGAACTTTTTATGTATACCGCCCTCTTTCCTGATTTTTTTACGCAATGCGGCCGCGAGTGGGCATCCTCTTACACTCATAAACTCCGCCACACGGATACGCGTAGCATCGATTTTAAGGGCAGCGCCCATAGAAGAAAAGAATACGGCGTCGGTTTTCGTTGCTTCCCGGATGAGATGGACTTTATTGGAAAGACTGTCAATGGCGTCGATGATGTAGTCGTAGGTTTCAAGGGCAAAAGAGTCGTGCGTTTCCGGACTGTATATTTGTTGCAGGGCGGTAATCTCTGCTTTCGGATTTATTTCCAGCAAACGTTCCCTCAATATGTCGATCTTTACTTTACCGACCGTTTTTGTGGTAGCCATTAACTGGCGGTTGATGTTGGTAATGCAGATCCTGTCGGAATCCACAATGGTTAGATGTTTTATTCCGGAGCGGACAAGGCTCTCCGCACACCAACTGCCTACGCCTCCGATACCGAATACAATGACTTTCTTTTCAGCTATCCGATGCATGAAACTTTTTCCCAAAAGCAACTCGGTACGCTGAAATATCGCTTTCTCAATTCCCATAAGCCATATATAAAAACAGGTGCAAAGATAGCATATTCAAGAATGCTGAGGCGTCTTTGCCGGTTGCGTCCGGAGTAACGACCGGTACATTTCCTGGTTTTGGAGTACCTCTACCGCCTTGTCGTACACTTTGTCGTCCGACAATTGATGCAGTAGTACCCCCTTCTTATAGTAAAAACGCTGCACGATCTCCGATTCGATTATGCTGGTGATATCCTCTTTGAATAATTCCAGATCCCGATCCAAGTTAGGTTGCAACTTTGTTTCTAACGCCGCGAACTCTTCTTTCGCCACATCCATATATCCCTCAAATTCCATCATGCTTTTCAGTTGTAGCAGTGAGTGCTCGCTCAATTGGTCGTATTTGAAATCCCGTTTCTTTACAAATTCCCTGAACGCTTCGTAGTCGCTCTGAGGGAGCCTGAATTTGTGGGGTGGAGCAATCTCTTTATGTTGTTGTACCCATTCTGTTACATAATCAAAGATCACATTGTCCGTCATTAGGTAGAACGCAATTGTTCCTCCGGTAGGCTGCGGAATGGTAATATCGGGCGTAATTCCGCCCCCGTCGCGCACTTCACGGCCGTTACGCGTTTTGAATACGTTTGTCAGCGAGTCCGGTACCCGTGCCACGCTCCCGTCGGGGTTACGGCGTGAGTAGTCCAGCGCCTGGATGCAGCGTCCGCTCGGAATGTAATATTTCGATGTGGTGATTTTAATATTTCCTCCGTACGGCAGGTCGCGCGGCGTTTGCACCAGTCCTTTTCCGAACGACCGGTTACCCACAATCAGCGCCCTGTCCAGGTCTTGGAGGCCTCCCGCAACGATCTCCGACGCCGACGCCGAGCCGGTATCAATCAGCACCACGATGGGGATGATCTCGTCTAATGGCTGATTGCGCGTCAGGTAGGTTCTGTCCCATTGTTTCACTTTCCCTTTGGTCGATACGATCTCTTCCCCTTTCGGGACAAACAGGTTTACCACGTCTACCGCCTCATCCAGAATGCCGCCCCCGTTACCGCGTAGATCCATGATCAACGATGTGGCTCCTTTTTCTTTCAGATCCTGCACTGTTTTTTTTACCCGGTCGGCGCTCCGTGTCGTAAAACTCCCGAAATGAAGATAACCGATCTTCTCATCCGTCACTCCCGCGTAGGTAATGGGGTCGACTTCGATCTTTTCCCGTACTATCGTCAGTTTTCTTTCCCGTTTTTCTCCCGGCCGCTGGATTGTCAGATCGAGCGATGTACCCGGCGTTCCTTTCAGTTTGTCGCTTACATCCTTCACCGTCGATTTCCGCATATCGTTTTCGTCAATCTTCAGGATGGCGTCGCCCGCCTTTAGTCCCGCCTTGTCGGCAGGCAACCCCTCGTACGGTTCATTGATCACGACCTGTCCGTTGTTATAGGATATGATCGCCCCGATACCCGCATATTCGCCTGTCGTTAAAAACTGCAAGTCTTCCATATTCTCTTCCGCGTAATACTCGGTATAGGGGTCTAACCGGGTCAACATATTGCGGATACTACTTTGTACTAAATTATTCACTTCGACGCTATCCACGTAAAACATATCCAGTTCACGCAGTACCGAGTTAAAGATGTCAATATTCTTATTGATGTCGAAATAACGTTGGTTTTTGTTTTCAGCCGGCGCCTGAGCGGTCGCTTGCAACGCTGTAATAACTACCAGCATACAAAGAATAGTTCTTTTCATATTTTTATTGTATAATTTTATTTTTATAGAATCGTTTTTTTTCATTTTACCTTGTTTTTTTCACGCCTGTATTGGGCCGGAGGCATACCTTTGTATTTACGGAAAAATTTAATGAAATAAGTAAAATCAAAGCCTAATTCATTGGCGATTTCCTCCTGGTTGAGCGTAGTATTCTCCAATAACCGGATGGCTTCCATTAATATTTTTTCGTTAATATACTCTTTTGCGGAGAATCCATGCGTATTATATATGATTTGGGATAGTTTTTTTTCCGTTATATTTATTTGCTTCGCATAGAAAGCAACTCGCTTTTGCGTTTGATAATGCGTGTTCAATAGGTCTTTGAATTGTTGTATATGACTCTCTTCGACCCAAAACGTGCCGAACACATTTTTCTTCCGTAAGCGATATTCCCGTTCAATTGTTATCAACATATTATGCAAGTGGTTACGCAATATAGTAATTCTTATTTCCGGCGTTTCGTTTTTGTTGAACGGAACCATACTTTTCAACGATGAAAAATAGAGATCCATGGATGCGATGAAATTTTCCGAATGTAAAGGAATCAAAGCATAATCAGCCTGAAAAAGAGTACATGTATTCAGAAATTCATTCTTCTCCTGATCATATCCTAAAAAATCATAGCTGAACAATATCACATCACCCGTACATCTATGATGGGAATATCGTTGCAGAATATCCCGGTTGATGATCAACAAGCTATCATTTTCCAATGTTACTTTCTTATTTCTGATATAATGGTAATTTCCTTTTCCTTTAAACCGGAAAATATGATAAAAAGCAGCTCTGTGCTCTTCGTATATCGTTTCCTGCGCAATTTTTTGCGCATACAATTCATCGAAAGTATCGATCTCGAATCCGGGGTAATACAATACTTCTTCTGCGAGGTGGCGAGGTTTCTTAGCAAGCATTTTCAATCTGATGGATAATGTTTCGGTATTTTATTCTTAAATCCTTTGGGGATAGATGTTTATATTTAAAAATAAGTTTATTGAAGCCCGATACATCATAATCCAACTCAAGGGCAATTTGGGTAATACTCTTATTTTCAAATACCAGTAGTCTCATAGCTTCAATTACGTTTTGATAAACCAGGATGTCCCTGAACGTTTTATGAAAAATGACCTGTAATGACTTGGTTAAGTTTTTTTGGGTAATGCCTATTTTTTCCGCATAAAAGGATTTTTTCTTTTCTTGGAAAGCATACACGTTGACCAATTCTGTAAACTGTAAGGCATAGTTCAGCAAATGTCCGGATTTAATCCATGATTCAAAATTTATTGTTGAAGAAAGCAAAGCCGTATTTACTGCTATATTCCTCAACAAAGATTCCTGCAAATCATCATAAGGGGAATGATATTCCGTATATAATTTATCTATATCTTTTTTCCGGTCATCATTGATATGACCCAAATCGATGATGCCTTCCGGAGAGGTATGTAAAAACAGTAATTTCAGTAAAGCCTTGTTTTCATCAGACTTGCAAAAATTCTCCGAAAGGATAACGACATACCCTTCCAAACACAAACGATAAAATACAGGTAACAGATAAGGCTTTATAAGTAGAATACGTTCATCATATAAATGAAATATCTCTTTTGTTTCGGGTGGATATTCCCGGTGGCACTTCTGTAAATAGATCACATAATACAGGGAGGTATTGTGCATCTGTTCCGAATAGAACCGAAACAATTCCGGATCATCCAACGAAAATATCCAAAACTCCAAATCTTTTTTATCCATAATAGAATATTATATTGAATATTTTATTATCAGCATTTTATCTTTATATCAAGAAATGAAATCTATATTATTGAGGCCGCTTTAAAAAGTACAAAATACTAATAAATTATTTTGTAAGAACATGGTTACCAATCTCATTTTATGCCCATTTCTGACAAAAAACTTATTAAAGCAGACTCACTATTTTATTTCAGCAAGTAAAAATAGACTATTTTTTCGTCTGATTATACAAAATAATTATAAAAACAGACTATTTTTTGCAAAAGATATACCAAAAGACACATACGAGCATGAAGTACCTTTGCAGTGTGAAATGATAAACGAATAGAATGTCTGAATAGAAAAATAAAGTAAAAAAGAAAAACGGCTGGCTGACAACTGAATATTCAAGGTAACCCGGCAATCGACAAAAAGAGAAATCAAATTTTATACATTCAATTTAAGTAAACAGACAATAAAAATAAAAAAATGAGCCTTAAGAAATCACTCATAACAGTCGTCCGGGAGATATTTCTTATCCTGTACCGGGACTTGTTCACACTACCGGCGCTGCTGATGCTAACTGCCGCACATTCGCTTATCCTTAATATGGAAAGAGCCTCCGTTGGTGTTTTGCGTTATGTACGCCAATGAAAAGAGATTTGTTCTTTCAATTTTGCCACAACGAGAACTATAATAAACAAGACAGGAGAGCGGTGGGAGCATTAAGCGTTTTATACGATAATAAAATTGTCTTTAGGCGTCAACCGGATTACGACGTGTTTGACCGCTACCTAAAGTTATACCGTTCACTGGCAATGATAACCCAGACAACGAACCTATTGATCGACCACTACAAAAAGAACGTCTATTTGTATCAACACAACCAGGCCTATGCTGGGATATTCGGCCGTAGGACAGGCGGGCAGGTTGATGAAGAGTACCTGGACATCCGGATCAGCCCGGAAGATGCTACAAAGTTTTCCACAATTGTCCGGGCTATCAAGGATTGCGCCCGGAGCGATTTCCTGAAAGGCGACCGGAGTTATTATTTCTCCTTCGACATCACCCTGAAGATTTCTCCCCAGCAAAGCCGGCTGTTTTCCTTCAAGGCGATACCTTGCTTGTTTACGGAAGCCGGCGATCCGTGGGTGACGATTTACCACATCGAGCCGTCTTTGCAGCATACTTCGGGTAACCTGGCCCTGCATGCGGTAAAGAAAAACGCCCTCTATCATTTTTGGGAAGAAAAAAGGGAGTACAAACTTCGTACCGGGGTTTATAGATTGAGTGACGGAGAGAGAAAGATACTCCAGTTTTCGGCCGAAGGGTTTACAGAAAAGGAGATTGCAGACTTACTGGAGCTATCAGTCTATTCGCTGAAAAACCTCAAAGTGCGGATGTTTAAGCAGATGAGCGTAAACTCGCTGCCGGAAGCAATTGCATTGGCGTATAGGAATGGGCTGATTTCATAAATTAAAAAATTACTACCGGCCGGTTAAAATTCGGATACCCGAACGAAATACCGGAGATTGGGCGAAATAGTCAGGTAATTGTTATCTTTGTGGCTGTTCACTGTTCATTGATTGATTATGAAGATATTTTTCCGCTATACATTTTTACCCCTACTCACAGGGCTGCTTATTTTTATTGTCACTTGTCTTATCGTTCCTTCCCAAATGCCCGCTATGCCTAAAAGCATTCCGTGGGATAAGTTGGCGCATTTCGGTATGTTCTTTTTCCTCTCTGCCGTTTCACTGATCGATTACTACCGGATGCATAAGGGGAATCCATCCGTTTATCGCCTGGCCTTCTGGGGATTTTTCGTTCCTGTATTCTACGGAGGCGTTATCGAATTGCTGCAAAAATATCTCTTTGCATCCCGTAGCGCGGAGTGGGGTGACTGGTTTGCTGATCTGCTCGGCTCCCTTGCCGCCACCCTAATCGTAATTATTTTCTTCAAGAAACGTGATATTCGGAAAAAATAAATCTTTGTGAAGCCGATATGTCAGAAAAGTTATACTATTCAAAGACATAATTCATTACTGCACAACCCGCCTTCAGAGGAAAGGCCGGAAGCCGTAAAGTTGGCCTCTGTCTGCTTACCGCATGATGCGTAAGTGAAAATAGTTCCGGAAATAATAGGTTTTCTGACTGTTTTGAAGTATTTTCGCACGTAGAAAAGTTCATTTTGGCTTTATAAATATACACAATATGCTGCAAAACAGGAGAATAAAAGAATATCTCTTTTTTACTGTGAATAATTAAGGCTAAGAGGGCTGAGAAAGAGACCGAAGAATATTTTAAAGACAAGTAAAAAGAAAACAAAATTAAAAGCAACATTCATAAAAGTAACGCCAAATGAGAAAAGGCATACGCAAAGGAATTAAGCGCTAAGATACCAACCAGAAATTAAGAATAACTCTTTACTGATTTACCGGAGGAAAACTACCGGATGGAAATTTAGAGACAATTATCAAAACAGCGACAGCTATGAAAAGTAAAACATCACTTTTAGTTTTAATTATATGAAATACGAAGATTTAAAAATTATAGACGAATTACGGGAAAAAGGTAGTATTTCCGAAGAGGAATATCAACGCGAGAAAGAAAAAATTCTCAACGATCAAGGTAACGCCTTCAATAACGCCGGTAGGAAACCGTTGTTCGGATTGGAGGAAAACACTTACCTGATGCTCATGCATCTTTCCCAGTTTGCGGGCGTCATTATTCCGTTTGCCGGTTTCATTGTGACTATCCTTATGTGGACTACCCACAAAGACGCCAATGCCAATGTCGATAAGCACGGTAAGAACATTCTCAACTGCATGATCAGTTATGCCATATATGCCGTTGTACTCTGCATCACTTTGATCGGTATTCCTGCGGCCGTCGCGTTGAGTGTGCTTTACGCCGTCTTTGTGGTGATCGCCGCCGTCAAAGCCAACAACGGAGAATACTGGAAATATCCGCTTATCATCCAAATTATTAAGTAGTCAACAATGGTGCAGGAGCAGCTTGTCAATTATTCCAACGTGCAACTCAGCCGCGAGGAAAATATTATCCTTCGCAATGTCAATCTCACTGTCAATAGCGGCGATTTCCTCTATATCATCGGCAAGGTAGGTTCCGGAAAAAGCACCCTGATGAAAAGTATGTATGCCGAACTCCCCATTGAAGAGGGGAGCGCACGGGTATTTGATTACGAATTGGTCGGCGTCAAACGCCGGCTGATTCCTTTTCTTCGCAGGAAGATAGGAATTGTTTTTCAGGATTTTCAACTGCTTATCGACCGCACCGTCGAGAAAAATCTTGAGTTCGTGTTACGCGCTACCGGTTGGAATAACCGTTGTGAAATTAAGGATCGTATCAACGAGACGCTCGCGCAGGTAGGCATGCAGAATAAAACCTATAAGATGCCGCATGAGTTGTCGGGTGGAGAACAGCAACGTGTGGTGATTGCGCGCGCCCTGCTCAATTCGCCGGCCCTTATACTGGCCGATGAGCCTACCGGCAACCTCGATCCTGAGACCGGAAGCCAGATTGTTGCCCTCCTGCAGGAGATATCCGGCCGCGGTACCGCCGTTATCATGTCCACCCACAATTACTCTATCGTACAGGCCTTCCCCGGCAAGATCATGCGTTGCGAAGATGCATCCCTTTTATTATATTAACCCATCCCTAAATCTTTAAATCAACCAAATTTTTTATATCTTTGTACCTTTGAAAAATTCATTTACGTTAAATAATTCACAATCGTGGCCGATACAAAGTATATTTTTGTTACAGGCGGAGTAGTTTCTTCACTGGGAAAGGGGATTATTGCTTCGTCGCTTGGTAAGTTGCTGCAATCAAGAGGCTATAAAGTCACTATTCAGAAGTTCGACCCCTATATTAATGTCGATCCCGGAACCCTTAACCCCTATGAGCATGGCGAATGCTATGTTACTGTGGACGGGTATGAAGCCGACCTCGACCTGGGGCACTACGAACGTTTCCTCAACATACAGACCACCAAAGGGAATAATATCACCACCGGACGAATCTATCAGAGTGTGATCCTGAAAGAGCGGCGCGGCGATTACTTAGGCAAGACCGTACAGGTAATTCCGCACATTACCGATGAGATCAAGCGCAATGTCAAATCGCTCGGTGTGAAAAGTAAGTTCGACTTTGTTATTACCGAGATCGGGGGAACTGTGGGCGACATCGAGTCCACCCCTTTCCTTGAGGCCGTACGCCAGCTTCGTTGGGAACTCGGACGCAACTGCTTCTGCATCCA
>JAISZV010000047.1 GCA_031284475.1 Proteiniphilum sp.
TGTTGTTTAGTTATGCTATAATTTCTTTAACGAGCGGAAAGTTTTCATTAACGAGCAGAAACCTTTTTCTCTAACGAGAGTAAGTCATACTCTAACGAGAGTAAACTCTACTCTAACGAGAGAAATTGAATTATCAATTGTCAATTGTCAATTATCAATTGAAATTAATGCTGTTCCTTTTCCTGACAGCAGGTTTTTTGCGTGCAAAATCACTACTTTAGACACGCCGCCGGCGATGGCCCGAAAAGAGTTATCCAGCTTGGGTATCATTCCATCTACAATGAAGCCCTGTTGTTTGTATGCTTCGTATTCTTTGCGGGTTATTGACGGGATAAGGCTGCCGGGGTCGTTTATATTTCTCAATACCCCTTCTTTATCGAAGCAATAGTAGATTGTGACGAGGTATTTTTTCGACAGGGCCGTTGCCACGGTATAGGCGATTGCGTCGGCATTGGTATTCAACAGCGAGCCGTTTCCGTCGTGTGTGATGGCGCAAAAAACGGGGGTGACGCCGCTTTCTATCAATTGTGATATGAATGTGGCGTTGGTTTTATCGGGGTCGGGATCGCCCACAAAACCAAAATCTACCGGTACGGGAGCGCGCCGTATCGCCGTAATGGCGTTGCCGTCGGCCCCTGAGAGGCCTATGGCGTTGCATCCTGTTTTTTGGAGTAGCGCCACTATGTTTTTGTTTCCCCATCCGGCATAGACCATGGCTACCAATTTCAGCGTTTCTTGGTTGGTGATGCGGCGTCCGTCTATCATTTTGGTTTCTACGCCGAGTTGCGCCGCCATCTTCGACGCCATCACTCCTCCGCCGTGTACCAGCAGTTTATGCCCTTTGAGTTGATGAAAATCGTTCAGGAACGATTCCAGCGCCTGTGGGTTATCCATTATGCTTCCGCCGATTTTTACGATTGAAAGGGTTGTTTTTTTGCTTTCCGTCATGTTTAATCTTTTTGGGTTTAATTTTCCGCCGTTTGTGGCGAATTATTTCCTGCCGATACTCCGCCGGATTGTTGCGGGGGAGTTTATTGGCGCTTTTACAGTTCCTGCAATATCTCTTTCAGCACCGCCTGCGCCGAAACCATACGGTTGGCCGCTTCGGGAATCACGATTGATTGCGGGCTGTCGATCACCTCATCGCTCACTATCATGTTGCGGCGTACCGGCAGGCAGTGCATGAAATAGGCGTTATTGGTGAGCGCCATCTTTTTGCTGTCCACCGTCCAAGCGCGGTCTGTGTTTAATATTTTCCCGTAGTTTGGGTCCCGGTATGCCGCCCAGTTTTTTGCGTAGATAAAGTCCGCATCCTTATAGGCTTTCTCCCTGTTGTATTCCACTATGGCATTGCCTGTAAACTTTTCGTCTAATTCATATCCTTCGGGATGGGTGATCACGAATTCATAGCCGGCGGCGTTCATCCATTCGGCAAATGAGTTGGGAACCGCCTGCGGCAACGCGCGCGGATGAGGCGCCCAGGTAAGCACCACTTTAGGCTTCTCTGTTTTTTTATACTCTTCTATGGTGATAAGGTCGGCAAAGCTCTGCAACGGGTGGCGCGTAGCCGCTTCCATGCTGAAAACCGGTTTGCCGGAATACCGGATAAACTGATTGAGGACGACTTCGTTATAATCATAATCCTTATCGTAGAACTGTGCGAAAGAACGCACCCCAATCACGTCGCAGTAAGCGCCCATCACCGGAATCGCCTCTAATATATGTTCCGGTTTGTCGCCGTCCATAATGACCCCTTTTTCGGTCTCCAACTTCCATGCGCCCTGGTTCACGTCGAGTACAATCACGTTCATCCCCAGGTTAAGCCCCGCTTTCTGGGTGCTCAGACGGGTACGCAGGCTCGAATTAAAGAAGATCATCAATAACGTTTTGTTTTTGCCCAGTTCCTGGTCGGCAAAGGGATTTTCTTTGACCTGTTTCGCTTTTTCGAGCGCCGTTTTCAGGTCGCCGGCGTCGTGTACGCAAGTAAAATTTCTCATGCTATGTTGTTTTGTATATCAATATTCTTTTACACCTTTGGATGCATTATAGCTTTTTGTCAAAAAAGCCAACGCTTTAATAAAAATATCTATTTCATCTTTCGATATAGAGAGCGGCGGTAACAGGCGCATCACATTGTTTTTTGCGCCGCCGGTAAAGATATGGCTTTCAAAGAGAAGCCGGTTGCGCACAGCCGCAAACTGGGGAAGAAACTCAACGCCGAGCATCAATCCCCGTCCGCGGATCTCCTTAACGCCGGCTATTCCCGATAACTCCCGTTGCAGATAATCGCCCATATCTTGCGCGTTTTTCACCAGCGACTCCTCCTTTAATACATCGAGCACCGCGATGGCGGCGGCACAAGCCAGGTGATTGCCTCCGAAAGTAGTGCCCAACATTCCTTTTTTCGCTTCAAACCGTGGGGAAACCAATACGCCTGCTACCGGAAAACCATTGCCCATTCCTTTGGCGGTGGTGATCAGGCCGGGACGTATTCCTGCCTGTTGATGGGCAAAGAATTGTCCGCTACGGCCATATCCCGATTGTATCTCGTCGAGAATAAGTATTACGTTGTTACGGTTACAGAGCGCCGCCAGTTGCTGCAAAAACAGCGGCTCCGGAACAAAAATACCGGCAACGCCCTGGATTCCCTCAATAATAACCGCAGCCACATCGCCTTTCCCGATTTCCGCTTCCACCGCTTCTATATCGTTGAGCGGAACAAAAGTAACCTCATGCCCTCTGTTAAAAGGAGACTGAATGGCCGGGTTCTCCGTAACGGCCACCGCGCCCGAAGTGCGTCCGTGAAATGCCTCCTTGAAGGCTATCACACGCTTCTTCCCGGTGTGGAACGACGCCAGTTTCAGGGCGTTTTCATTGGCTTCTGCGCCGGAGTTACAGAGGAAAAGCGAATAGTCGGGATAACCGGATTGTTCCCCCAGTTTACCGGCCAGTTCCTGCTGTAAAGAATTCCGTACCGAGTTGGAGTAGAAGCCCATCTTCTCCACCTGATCCTGTACCGCTTTCACATAACGGGGGTGGGAGTGCCCGATGGATATAACGGCATGTCCGCCGTAAAGGTCGAGGTATTCCCTCCCCTCGCTGTCCCATACACGGCAACCCTGCGCCTGCACCGGCTCAATATACCACAAACTGTATACGTCGGATAAATTCATCTTATTTAATTGAAAATTGACAATTGATAATTGAAAATTATTTGAATCATTACATTAGTAAATCATTAAATCCCATTAGCATCGGAACATCAGTGCAGTTCCATTAGCGCTGGCGCGTTAACATTAGCACATTGGCACATCATTACATCAAAAAACGCTTCCTTTCAGTTTTAAACCGGCGGTTTCATCCAGTCCAAACATCAGGTTCATATTTTGCACCGCCTGTCCCGACGCTCCTTTTACCAGATTGTCGATGATAGAAGTAATGTGGATATAACCGTTATGAAACTCAATATGCAATAGCCCTTTGTTGGTATTCACCACCTCTTTCAGGTTGACGGGTTGCTTGGAAACAAACACAAACGGCGACGAGCGGTAATACGCTTCGTAAAGATCGGTCACGGCCTGTTCCGAAATGGTTTCGCTCCGCTTTGTGTATACGCTGGCGAAGATTCCGCGCGTGAAATCGCCCCGTATCGGCACAAAGTTGATCTGCGGCAATGCGCTGTTGCCCGCACCGGCCAACGTGAGGGCGATCTCTTCCAGATGCTGGTGCGCAAAAGGCTTGTATACCGAGATATTATTGTCGCGATAGCTGAAATGGGTAGTCTCTGCCGGCTTCTTCCCCGCCCCCGTGGAGCCTGTGATGGCGTGCACATGTATCTCGTCCGTCAATAGCTTCCGGCACGCCAGCGGCAATAGCGCCAGCATGATGGAGGTGGCAAAACAACCGGGATTGGCTACGTTGTTTGCCGTACGTATCCTGTCGCGGTTCTGTTCGCACAGCCCAAACACAAAATTCCTGCCGTTGAATACCGGATCGTTGCGGAAATCATTTCCCAGATCAATGATCTTGCATGATGCGGGAATATCGTTTTCTTTCAGGAAAGCGCGCGATAGCCCGTGCCCCAGACAGAGAAATATTACATCGGGTTGCCGGAAAGCGTCGCTAAAGACCAGGTTGGTTTCGCCCAGCAGGTCGCGGTGCATTTCCGCCACGGGCGTCCCCGCGGAGGAGGCGCTGACAACCGATTCTATATTAACTTCGGGGTGGCGGAGCAGGATACGGAGCAGTTCTCCCGCCGTATATCCTGTTCCGCCTGCTATGCTTACGTTAATCATTATCGTGAATAGTATAATAAATTTTCAACGGGTTGGAAACCACTTTCGTGAATCCTACCACATCCTGCCCTGAGAACGATTTATTGCTTTCGCCGTATTCGCCGAACCGGGAACTCATCAGGTCATATTCGCTCGAGCATCCCAATACTGCAAAATGGTAGGGGCGCAGCGCTATTTCCACTTCGCCGGTCACAAACCGCTGGGTATCGTTGAGGAAAGTCTCTATATTGCGCATTACCGGTTCGAGGTACTGCGCCTCGTGCATTAGCTGCCCATACCAGTTGGAGAGCTGGTCTTTCCAGTAAAGTTGCTGCTTGGTAAGTACATGTTTTTCCAGCAAATGATGCGCCTTTACGATGATCAGCGGGGCCGGCGCTTCAAAAGCCACACGCCCTTTGGTGCCTATGATGGTGTCGCCCACATGCACGTCGCGGCCGATACCGTATTTCGAGGCTATCCGGTGCAACGTGCGGATCAATGCAACGGGCGCCATTTTTTCGCCGTTCAGCGAAGCCGGTTCGCCTTTTTCAAATCCCAGGGTAATACGTTCCGTACCCCATTCGGTTACCTGCGACGGATAGGCCTCTTCGGGCAGAACGCCGGACGATTTCAGCGTTTCCACGCCTCCCAAGCTGGTACCCCATATCCCCTGGTTGATGGAATATTTCGATTTCTCCCACGAAAAATCGAAACCTTTCTCTTTCAAGTAGTCGATCTCTTGTTGGCGGGACAGGCTCAGTTCGCGGATAGGCGCGATGATCTCCACTCCGGGCGCCAGCACTTCAAACACGAGGTCGAACCGCACCTGGTCGTTTCCTGCCCCCGTGCTTCCGTGCGCCACGAACCCGGCGCCCACCTTCTTTACATGATCCAGCACCGCCATTGCCTGAAAAAAACGCTCGGAACTGACCGACAACGGATAAGTATTATTCTTTAATATGTTGCCGAAGATCAGGTATCTGACGCCCCTGTTGTAATAATCTTCCGCCGCATTTATACAGGTGTGCGTAGTAGCGCCCAACTTCATCGCCCGTTGTTCTATTGATTTTGCTTCTTCGTCGGAAAACCCGCCGGTGTTCACAATCACGGTGTGTACTTCCAATCCTTTTTCATTGATCAGCCAGGGTACGCAGAATGAGGTATCGAGGCCGCCGCTAAATGCTAATACTGCTTTTTTCTTCATTTTTTATGCAATTTATTGTTTTTCCTTACTTTAATAACCGGTTTCACCACTTTTCTTGCGAAAGAACCGGCCTGCCGTACCGGGTGTACTTTGGGGTCGTAAAGCAACCCTGTGCAGAGGCACATTCTATAGTTATTACGTTGCAGAATATCGAAATTCCTGCATCCCTGGCATCCTTTCCAAAACTCTTCGTCATCGGTCAGTTCGGAAAAAGTGACAGGTTTGAATCCCAGTTCCGTATTCATTTTCATCACTGCCAGCCCGGTAGTGATACTGAATATCTTGGCATTTGGATAGAGTTTGCGGGAGAGGTCTAAAATTTTCCGTTTGATCTTCCTTGCCAACCCCTGATTGCGGTAACCGGGATCTACCACCAACCCGGAATTAGCCACAAACCGTTTGTGGCTGAAAGTTTCAATATAAGCAAAGCCCACGAGCTTGTCGCCGTCGAGGGCGATCACCGCTTTGCCGGCCTCAATTTTTTCGGCAACATATCCGGCGCTGCGTTTTGCAATGCCCGTGCCGCGCGCTTGCGCCGACTCGTAAATCAAATCGCAAATCTCTTGCGCATAACCTACGTAGCCGCTGTTGGCTATATGAATAATTACATTCATCCTAAAACAATAAAAAAATTAAAGAGTTGATTGCAGAATGTTGCCCAAAGGCAAGAAAAGATAAAAGGAAAGAAAGTACGGAAACCGGAGTTCCCGCGCAAGTCAAAAGCATCGTCGGAGCAAGCCTGTTGCTTTGGGGTAGCGGATATGCGAAAAATATATTTTCATCAGGCTGCAAAATTAATCATTATATTTGTATTTACCGATACATTGAGAAAAAATCTTCCCTTTTTCTTTAATAAACCGGCAAACTGCTTTTTTCCCTCAAAAAATATAAAAACGTATTTCTTTCCGGTATTTTTGGAGATGACGACCTGTTAGGCAAGCATGAGAGGAACAACGATTTTATAAAGGAACATAGCCCCGATTTTCCTTATGAATAGCCTATTTATCAACAAAAAAAGCAATGTTTTAAATAATTAACATTAAGTTAGCTGATTTATTGTTTATTTTGTTGTCTGAAGCAACCCGTTTTCAAAGAATGGATTTTTAGTAATTCTTCGGTTCTTGATAACCGAAAACCTTATATTTCCGATTGAAGGCGGTGTTGTCTGCAAATTAAATATCTTAATTATGGGTAAAATTATTGCACTGGCAAATCAGAAAGGAGGGGTGGGTAAGACCACCACTACGATTAATCTTGCGGCGTCGCTTGCCGCACTGGAAAAAAAGGTATTGGTGGTAGACGCCGATCCGCAGGCAAATGCTTCCTCCGGTTTGGGTATCGATATTAAAAAAGCGGTAAATACTGTTTATGAAGGGTTGATTGGTAAATGCGCTCCCGAAGAGGCAGTACAGCGTACGCCCTTTGAAAATATAGATATCATCTCTTCCCATATCAATCTGGTAGGAGCCGAACTGGAGATGGTGCAGATGGAAAACAGGGAGAAAAGGCTCCGGGAACTTTTGCACCCGATAAAAGACCGGTATGATGTTATCCTGATCGATTGTTCGCCCTCATTGGGTATCATAACGGTAAATGCGCTTACCGCCACCGATTCGGTTTTGATACCCGTGCAGTGCGAATATTTTGCCCTCGAAGGACTAAGTAAGTTGCTGAACACGATAAAAATCATTAAGTCGAAACTGAACACCGGCCTCGAAATACAGGGTTTTGTACTCACCATGTATGATTCCCGGCTACGCCTTCATAATCAGATCTACGAGGAGGTGAAGCACCACTTCAAAGAGTTGGTATTCACCACCGTTGTACAGCGTAATATTACGCTCAGCGAATCGCAGAGCCATGCCAAGCCGGCGCTTATGTACGACGCCGGTTCCCGTGGAGCAACGAACCACATACAACTAGCACAGGAGCTAATCGAAAAAATTTCCTAACGTTCCCCTGTAAAAGAACAGTTTTCATTTCATGCGCTTGGGAAGACGAAGTTTTTCATATACTTTTGTACTCTTTACGGGATAAATTATGGCAAAAAAGAATGCATTAGGACGAGGATTGGATGCGTTGATTACCTTCAACGACGCTGAAACGCAGGGTTCTTCTTCCATCAGTGAAGTAGAACTTGATAAGATTGTACCCAATCCCGATCAACCGCGCAGGGTATTCGACGAAGAAGCGCTGAGGGAATTGTCCGCTTCCATCAAAACGATTGGCGTTATCCAACCCGTCACGTTAAGGAAACGGGAGGACGACACTTACCAGATCATTGCCGGCGAACGCCGTTACCGCGCCTCCCGGATGGCGGGGTTATCTACCATTCCGGCCTATATCAAGACGGCCGACAATGACGAGATGATGGAAATGGCGCTGATTGAGAATATTCAGCGTGAAGATCTTAATTCGATCGAGATCGCCCTGGCATACCAAAACCTGATCGACGCTTTCTCCCTCACACAGGAGCAACTGAGCGAAAGAGTGGGTAAGAAGAGGGC
>JAISZV010000072.1 GCA_031284475.1 Proteiniphilum sp.
AGGCAGCAACGGTTATATTTTTTCTTAAAAATATCAAGCGCTTTTTGTCTGTATTCGTCTGTGCAATATTCATCAGGCAGTATTCTTTCCATGAGTTTTGCGACTCCATTGCCTACAAATCGGCACATTAATTAGTCTCATTGGCACATCATTACATTGGCACATTAGTCACATTGTCCGTTTACCGGTAGCGAGGGAGCAAGCGCTCTCAGACGAGCGTAAAATCGAGCTGTTTCCTGTCGAGATTGGCCCTCGCCACCCGGATGGAGACCGGTTGGCCGAGACGGTATTCCCGCCTGGTACGACGGCCTAATAACCGGTAATTCTTTTCGTCCAACTCATAAAAATCGTCGTCCAACTCGCGGATGGGAATCATGCCTTCGCATTTGTTCTCGTTGATCTCCACATAAATGCCCCACTCCGTTACGCCGGAAACCACGCCGTCGTACACTTTCCCTATTTTATCGGCCATAAATTCCACCTGTTTGTACTTGATGGAATCCCTCTCCGCGTTAGAGGCCACCTGTTCCATCTGCGAACAGTGCTTGCACTCCTCCTCCAACGGCCCCTGGTCTACGCTTTTTCCTCCCGCCAGGTAATACTCCAGTAAACGGTGCACCAGCATATCGGGGTAGCGGCGGATAGGCGAGGTGAAATGGGTGTAATAATCAAACGCCAGGCCGTAGTGCCCTACATTTTTGGTGGAATAAACCGCTTTTGACATGGTGCGGATCGCGATTGTTTCAATCAGGTTCTCTTCGGGTCGTCCCTGCACTTTATCCAAGAGGGTATTAATACTTTTCGCTACGTCCACTTTCGAGCCGTCGGGTTTTATCTTATGGCCGAAACGAAGGATAAACGTGTTAAAAGCGTCTAACTTTTCCGGATCGGGCACATCATGTATGCGGTAGACAAAGGTTTTAGGTTTCTTTCCTTTGGGCGCGATCCCGATAAATTCGGCCACGTTTTTGTTGGCCAGCAGCATAAATTCTTCAATAAGATGATTGGCTTCCTTCGATTCCTTGAAATAAACGCCCAGCGGTTTCCCTTTTTCATCGAGATTGAATTTCACCTCATAACGCTCAAAATTGATGGCCCCGCCGGAAAACCGCCTCTCGCGCAACCGGCAGGCAAGATGATGCAGTTGAAGGATTCCGGCGGAAAAATCGCCTTTTCCGGTTTCGATGATCGTCTGCGCCTCTTCGTAGGTAAGCCGGCTGTTTGATTTGATTACCGTGCGTGCGATGCGCGATTTTTGTATTTCGGCTTTCTCATTTAGCGTGAAGATGACCGAAAAACACAGTTTCTCTTCGTAAGGGCGCAACGAACAGATTCCGTTGCTCAACCGTTCCGGCAGCATAGGAATTGTTCTGTCGACAAGATATACCGAGGTCGCCCGGTTCTCCGCCTCCCGGTCAATCGGGTCGCCCGGTTTCACATAATGGGTTACATCGGCAATATGCACGCCCACTTCCCACAGGCCCGGCGAGATGAGGCGAAGGGAGAGGGCGTCGTCAAAATCTTTGGCGTCTTTCGGGTCGATGGTAATCGTGAACGCTTCCCTGAAATCTTCCCGCGCGGCTATTTCTTTTTTATCAATTTCTTCCGGAATGAGTTCTGCCAATTTCTCCACTTTTTCGGGATAGCTGTAAGGCAGGTGATATTGCGCCAGGATAGCGTGCATTTCGGTATCGTTTTGTCCCGGTTTACCCAGCGTATCAATTACTTTTCCCACCGGATTGCTGGCTTTAGCAGGCCATTCCGTAATCTCTACCAGCACTTTGTCGCCGTTTTTAGCTCCGTTGAGTTCCTCTTTCGGGATAAAAATATCGTTCGACAGAAACTTACTGTCCATCACTAAAAATGCAAAATGTTTCTGCACTTCCAGTATTCCCACAAAACGGCTTTGGGCGCGCTCCAATATTTCAACAACCGTTCCTTCGGTCTCGGCCCGCTTGCGCTTGGCCAAGAGTTGCACGCGCACCCTGTCGCCGTTCATGGCATGTTTGCTGTTGCGTTCGGGAATAAAAATAATATTTCCGTCATCGTCCGGCACAAAGAAGTTCTTACCGTTGCTCCTCCGTTCAAAATGCCCGTCCAGCATTAATCCCCGGTTATTGATGCGGTATCTTCCGCGGGATGTTTCCAAGAGCACATCCTCGTCGCGCAGCTTGTCGAGGGCATTGACCAGCACGCGCCGCCCCTCTTCCCCGCGAATATCCAGCGCCGCCGCGATCTGTTTATAATTAAATTGTTTTTCTTTATGCTGTGTAAGGAAAGCGATTACCAAAGGGATAAGCTCCTTTTTCTTGGGTTTGTTTACGGAAGCTACGGTTGTTTCTTTTTTACTCATTGTTTCTTTTTGTAGGTTTTTACTTAAACAATTCAAATGCTTTTTAGTTAAATACAAAGGAACAAAATATTTCATTATTTATAGCGCTTCATTTCCAAATCCTGAAGTTATCGCTATTTTTGTGTAAAATATCAGGGAGAGAGTATGCAAAAGAGAAGGATCCTCATCACCGGCGCCAGCGGATTTATAGGAAGTTCGGTAGCGGACAGGGCGTTGGAACTGGGATATGAAACCTGGGCGGGCGTCCGCCGGAGCAGCAGCCGGCAGTACTTGCAGGACGAACGCCTTCGCTTTATCGACCTGCACTACGCCGATAAGCGGAAACTGAAAGAGCAACTCCGGGATTTTGCGGATGAACATGGCCGCTTTGATGCTGTCGTTCATATTGCGGGACTGACGAAAGCGCGCCATAAAGCGGATTTCGACAAGGTGAATTACGCACAGACCCGGAATTTGGTAGAAGCGCTGATAGAAACGGATAACATTCCCGGTTCGTTTGTATTTATGAGTTCTCTCGGAGCCGTGGGGCCCGGAGATGAAACCGGTTATACTCCCATGTGCGCCGATAAGGCTCCCACGCCCAATACCGCTTACGGGAAAAGCAAACTGAAAGCGGAGAATTGGCTGAGGGACATTGCCGGATTTCCCTACCTGATTCTTCGCCCCACCGGCGTTTACGGCCCCCGCGACAGGGATTACCTTATACTGATGAGGGCGGTAAAAAACGGATTAGACGTAGGGGCGGGCTATAAAAAACAGCTTCTTTCGTTTATTTATGTGGAGGATCTGGCAAATGTTATTTTCTCCCTTATAGAAAAAGGGATTCGCAGAAAAGCCTATTTTGTGGCTGACGGGGATGTTTACACCGGCAGCGAATTTAACGCCATTGTGCGGAACGCGCTGCATAAAAAGCATGTATTGCGGTTGAAAATCCCCCTGTTTCTGGTAAAGCCGGCGGCGGTCATCAGTGAAAAAATAGCCGCTCTCTCCGGCAAAGCTACGGCTTTTAACAGCGACAAATACCGGATCATGAAACAACGCAACTGGGCGTGCGACGTTACGCCATTGAAAAAAGATACCGGGTTTCAACCGGAATACAAGTTGAGAGAAGGGGTGGAAAAAACAATAACGTGGTATAAAAAAGAGGGATGGCTGTGATGAAATATAAACTATTGGTTCTTGACGTGGACGGCACGTTGGAGAACAGCAAAAAAGAATTATCCGTACAGACTTTAACAACGCTCCGGAAAATACAACACGCGGGCATACGCATTGTATTGGCTTCGGGGCGTTCGCCCTATGGCCTGCGCCATCTGGTTGAAAAACTGGAGATGAAGAAATGGGGCGGTTACATTCTTCCGTATAACGGAGCGCAGATCATTGATGCGGAAAGCGATGCGGTACTATTCGAGAAAAGGATAGACCCGGAAATGTTTCCCTACCTGGAAAGAAAAGCGAAGAAAAGCGGATTCGGCATTTTTACCTATCGCCACAATCAACTTATCACCACGCAACCGGAGAACCGGCATATCCGCGACGAGGCGGCGCTCAACGGCATGGAAATAGTGGCGGTGGAAAACTTTTCCGCGGCCGTGGATTTCTCTCCCCATAAATGCGTCTTGGTCAGTGACGACGAAACGGCGCTGGTAGCGTTGAAAGAGCAGTGGAGAAAACGCCTGGCCGGCGTGCTGGATGTATACCGGTCGGAGTCGTTCTTTCTTGAAGTAGCGCCGGTGTTTATTGATAAAGGAAACACGCTGGGAGTTCTGATTGAAAAACTCGGAATCAGCACGGAAGAGGTAATGGCTATCGGCGACGGAAGAAGGGATTTCTCGATGCTCCAACTCGCCGGCCTGGGTATCGCTATGGGAAATGCACAGGACTCTATTAAAGCCTGCGCCGACTACATCACCGAAAGTAACGATAACGACGGAGTCGCTATTGCGGTACAGAAGTTTATCATTGCCGAAGTTCGCCCGGCAGATATTTCCCCGGACAAATTGAATGCCGGCAACCGCGATACGCTGATGGGCAATCTGGGAATCCAATACACCTACGCCTCGTCGGGCCGGATAGAAGCAGTGATGCCTGTAAACGAACGTACCCGCCAACCCTTCGGTATACTGCACGGCGGCGCTACGCTGGCGCTGGCCGAAACGGTAGCCGGAATGGGGTCGATGCTCATTTGCGCACCGGACGAAATCATTGCAGGAATGCAGGTAAGCGGCAACCATATATCTTCCGCGCATGAGGGAGATACGGTACGCGCCGTTGCTACAATTATCCATAAAGGACGCTCTTCCCATGTGTGGAACGTGGATGTTTTTACCTCGACCGACAAATTAATTTCTTCTATCCGGGTAGTCAATAGCGTATTAAAGAAACAATGACGGATCAACCTGCATACCGCGTCTTGGATTCGCTCATAGAACAGAACGCCTGTTTCGCGATTTTCAGGCTGCCGCACGAAACGTCTCCCCGGTTTGTGATGCAAACATCCGGCGCGCCTTCCCTCTTCCCTGATATTGAGGAACTGAACGGGAAACGGGGGTTTGTGATCGCTCCTTTCCGGATAACCGCAGCATCACCCCTCATCGTGATACGGCCTGATTGCGCCACGCTCCCCGAAGCGATGATCCCCATCCGGAAAAATATGCCGGGAAAGGCGTCCCCGGAGATATTTGCAAAAACGCACGGAGAGGCGCACGGAGATACCGGCAAAGCCGCTTACAGCCGCCTGTTTGAACGCTTTCACGAATCGCTGGTAAACGGAGAAATGAAAAAGCTGGTGCTTTCGAGGAGCAAGGCCATCGACAGGAAAGAAACATTTTCGCCCGGACGCTCCTTCTTCAATGCCGAAGAAAAATATCCCCATTCGTATGTGTACCTTTTCCATACGCCCCAAAGCGGCACATGGCTGGGAAGCTCGCCCGAAATATTGCTAAAAGGAACAGCGGACGAATGGCATACGGTTGCCCTGGCCGGAACCCGGTACCCCAATTCCGGCGACGTTACGTGGAACGATAAAAACCTCCGGGAACAGCATCTGGTCACTTCTTACCTCCTGAAACAACTTTCCTCCTTTCATATTACGCCCGAAATAAACGGGCCGTACACAATAAAAGCGGGGAATCTCGCCCATTTACGAACAGATTTCAGTTTCAATCTTACGGACGCTTCAAAACCGGGCACACTACTAAAAACGCTCCACCCTACCCCCGCGGTTCTGGGGCTTCCGAAAAATGAAGCCTGCCGGTTTATTCAGAATAACGAAGGGTACGACCGCCTTTATTATTCCGGATTCCTCGGAATGCTCGACACAGAAGGAGAAACCAACATATATGTAACCCTCAGGTGCATGTATATTGAGAAAAAATCGCTTACTTTGTTTGCCGGCAGCGGCTTACTCGCCTCTTCCTCTTTGGATGACGAATGGGAAGAAACAGAACATAAGTTACAGACCATGTCGGATATACTTGAATAAGGCCATGTATTCGGAAAAAAAGAACGTTTTACAATTGGTAGCGCTGCTCAAAGCGCACGGCATTACGCGCATCGTGTTGTCTCCCGGCTCACGGAACGCTCCGCTTACCCACTCTTTTGCGACAGACACAGATTTCACCTGCTACAGTGTAGTGGACGAACGAAGCGCCGGTTTTTTTGCTTTGGGTATTATACAGGCTACGGGTAAACCGGCGGCTGTATGCTGCACATCCGGAACGGCGGCGCTGAACCTCGGCCCGGCCGTGGCTGAGGCGTATTATCAGCAGTTGCCCCTGTTAGCGGTCACGGCGGATAGGCCCACGGCGTGGATAGGGCAAATGGACGGACAAACCATCCCGCAGGCAGGCTTGTTCAGGGAAATTACCCGCCGGTCGGTGCAACTGCCCGAAATAGGAAATGAACAGGATGAATGGCATTGCAACCGGTTGATCAATGAAGCTATACTCAGCCTCAATAACGGGATCAAAGGCCCTGCGCATATAAATATCCCCTTAGGAGAACCGTTGTTCGGCTTCAACAGGGAAACCCTCCCTTCCGTCCGCGTAATCCGGCAGTCTGTGCAGGGGTACATGATCTATAAAGAGGATGGGTATGCCCAACGATTCGCCGGCTACTCCAAACGCATGATCATTGTAGGGCAATTGCCGCCGGACAACGGTTTAACCGCGCCACTGGATAAACTCCACAGAAAACCGGGAGTAGTGGTACTGGCGGAACAATTATCCAATATCCCCGTAAAAGAAACTTCCACCTTCGACGCCGCGCTTTATGCGGCCTCGGAAAAAGAATCGGATGCGTTGACGCCCGACCTGATCATTACCCTGGGCGGACACATCGTTTCCAAACGGTTGAAACAATTCCTTCGTTCGGCAAATATCCGCGAACACTGGCATATCTCTCCTACCGGAGAGGTGGCAGATACGTTTCAACGGGTTACAGACATTGTAAGGAGCGATAATAAAACGTTCCTGGACTATCTGGCGGAAATATCGCCTGAATCCGGGACAGCAACAGCGCCGTCCTCCTCCGGGGCAAAGGATTTCCGGGATATATGGGAAAAAGCCTGCGCATCCGTCACGAAACCCGACGCCGCTTTTTCCGACCTCTATGCAGCCGGCGCATTTATGCAGGCATTACCGGAAAATATCTCCCTGCATTTAGGGAACAGCAAAAGCGTGCGCCTGGCGCAGTTGTTCGATATCCCATCTTCGGCGAACGTTTTCTGTAACCGTGGGACAAGCGGGATAGAAGGATCGCTCTCTACGGCGGCCGGATACGCTGCCGCATCAAACAGGCCTACTTTCCTGCTGATCGGCGACCTGAGCTTTTTTTACGATATGAACGGGCTTTGGAATAATCATAGAGGCCGAAACCTGCACATTTTGTTGAACAATAACGCCGGAGGAGAAATATTTGGCATGTTACAAGGATTAGACAAGTCGGATGCGCTGCACGGATATATTGCCGCCGCACATACAACCGAGGCGAAAGGCTGGGCGGAACAACAGGGGTTTCTCTATCTTTCCGCCCGTAACGCGGAAGAATTACGCCGGCATCTGCCGCGCTTTATGGATGTGAAAAGCGAAAAACCGGTTTTGTTGGAAGTCTTTACTTCTATGGAAAAAAATGCGGCGCAAATACAATCATATTATCATCAGCAAAAAAACAACAACGTTTTCATATAACTAAAATTATTTATCTGTTTTTGTGTGAGAACAATGCTCTTGCTCGTTTCATCAAACAGGATAAGTAAAAACCCGACTCGTGCAACAGAAATTGAAAACGGCTAATTTTAATGAGAACAAAACAATGACAAGCAGAAAATGGACAACCATCAAGGAATACGAAGATATTCTTTTCGACTTTTATAACGGGATCGCGCGGATTACCATCAACCGCCCGCGCTACCGTAACGCCTTTACTCCCACTACCACCGGCGAAATGAGCGACGCCTTGCGCATCTGCCGTGAAGAGTCCGGCATCAGCGTGGTGGTGATCACCGGTGCGGGCAACAAAGCCTTTTGTTCGGGAGGAGACCAAAACGTGAAAGGCAAAGGCGGTTACATCGGTAAGGACGGCGTGCCGCGCCTCAGCGTGTTAGACGTACAAAAGCAGATCCGGTCGATACCCAAACCGGTGATTGCGATGGTCAACGGATATGCTATCGGCGGGGGACATGTGCTGCACGTGGTTTGCGACCTGTCTATCGCGTCGGATAACGCCATCTTCGGACAAACCGGGCCGCGCGTGGGGAGTTTCGACGCAGGATTCGGCTCCTCTTACCTTGCCCGCATCGTGGGACAGAAAAAAGCCCGCGAAATATGGTTCCTTTGCCGGCAATACAACGCGCAGGAAGCGCTTGACATGGGGTTGGTGAACAAAGTGACGCCGCTCGACAGACTGGAAGACGAGGTGGTGGAATGGGCGGAAACGATGATGCAACACAGCCCGTTGGCGCTCCGCATGATCAAGGCCGGACTGAACGCCGAATTAGACGGGCAGGCAGGCATACAGGAACTGGCCGGAGATGCGACAATGCTTTACTATATGACCGACGAGGCGCAGGAAGGCAAACAGGCGTTTCTCGAAAAACGCAAACCGGATTTCAAACAATTCCCCAAACTACCCTGAACAAGAGCCAAGAGCCGAGGCACAAGACCTTTTAAGCATGCGCCAGGGCGTAATGATGTTCAGGTTCGTTTCATAAAACGAAGATAATTATGTTTCAAATAGAGATCAACCCCTATACGCTCCTGTTCAAACAACCGGCAGGCACATCGAGAGGCGTTTATACCGAGCACAAGGTATGGTATGTCGTTTTTCGGGACGTAGAGGACGAATCTCATTCCGGGATAGGCGAATGCGCGCCGCTTCATGACCTCAGTTGCGATTATGGCCCGCACTACGCCGAGACCCTCTCCTCCTTCTGTAAAATAACGGAAGAAAAACAGCGGGTCGATACGGAATTACTCCGCCATTACCCGTCGATCCTTTTCGGATTGGAAACGGCCATGCGGCGCTACCAACGGCGCACATGGCAGTTATGGGACACTCCGTTCAGCCGGGGCGAGGAAGGCGTCGCCATCAACGGGCTTGTATGGATGGGAGATCATGCCGCCATGACGGAACAGATACAATCCTTGCTGTCAAGGGGCTTCCGTTGCATCAAACTCAAGATCGGGGCGACCGGTTTCGACCGGGAACTCGACCTGTTACGTTTTATCCGTAGCCGGTATACAGTAAAAGAAGTAACTTTGCGCGTAGATGCAAACGGGAACTTTGAATACAGGGACGTTATGGACAAACTCCGTCAACTGGCCGAACTCGACATACACTCCATCGAACAACCCATTCCGGCCGGACTCCGGCAAGAGATGGCCGGATTATGCGCCTCTACTCCCCTGCCCATAGCTTTGGACGAAGAACTGATCGGGATTAACAATCCCATCGAAAAGAAAAAACTGCTGGAAACGATCCGCCCCCAGTATATCATACTGAAACCGTCCCTGCACGGAGGGATAAACGGATGCGCCGAGTGGATCGGGTTAGCCGGAGAATTGAATATAGGATGGTGGATTACGTCGGCGCTGGAATCGAACATAGGACTCAACAGCATCGCACAGTGGTGCGCTACGTTCAACAATCCGTTGCCGCAGGGATTAGGTACCGGAACGCTGTATGCCAACAATATCCCCATGCCTTTAGAGATCAGGGGAGACCGGTTATGGTTCAACCCGGAAGAAGGCTCCAAACAATTAATCCTATGAATGAAATACGTATCGAAGGTAAAATCTATGACCCGTCCGGTTTCATATCTCCTTTTCATCGTCAATTAAACCTGTTCCTGGAAGAGTGGTTCTCCCAATCTCCCACGCTCCGCCTCCGCACGTCAGGGTCAACGGGAACGCCGAAGGAAATCACCGTACGGAAAGAACAGATGTTGCAAAGCGCAAAGATCACGTGCGGCTTCTTCGGGCTGAAGAAGAACGACAAGGCATTACTCTGCCTGCCGCTGGAATATATTGCAGGCAAGATGATGGTCGTCCGCGCTTTATACGCCGGGTTGGATCTCTATCCCGTAGAGCCGGACGGCCATCCGCTTGCCCGGACGGACGTCCCGTTTGATTTTGCGGCGATGGCTCCGTTACAGGTATATAACTCCCTCCAGGTGAAAGAAGAAAAGCGGCGGCTCTCCCGGATCGGGCGGCTTATCATCGGCGGAGGTGCGATAGACGAAACGCTTGAGAAGGAACTGAAAGAATTTCCGAACGCGGTCTACTCCACCTACGGCATGACCGAAACCCTTTCGCATATCGCCCTGCGCAGGATCAGCGGAGCCGGAGCAGGCCGTTATTACACCCCTTTCCCATCCGTCAGTCTCACTTTATCCGAAGACGGCAGATTGATAGCGGACGCTCCTTTAGTCGCCGACAAGCCACTCGTAACCAACGATATTGCCGAACTCCTGCCGGACGGTACATTCCGCATCATCGGGAGAATAGACAACGTGATCAATTCCGGAGGTATCAAAGTGCAAATAGAAGAGGTTGAACAAGTTTTACGCCCTCACATCGCCGGCAACTTTGCGATCACATCCATCCCGCACCCTAAATTGGGCGAAGCAATCGTGCTCCTGACAGAACAACCGATTGATCCCGTCGCCCTGGAGAATGCCATCAAACGGCTCCTTCCCCGCCATCAACAACCAATGCTTATTCATACCGCCGGCGCTATTCCGCAAACGGGGAACGGAAAAACCGACCGCGCAGCAACAAAGCAACTCGCAGGAAAGATCAACCTGCCGTCGTCAAGATATATCCGCTAATACTATATTCCTGTAACATTAAACGGTTATTTTTATCCGTCTGTGTGGTTTATAAAGGAAAATCATGTATTTTTGCCTGTCTAAACAAAGAAACCAAATGAAGATAGCGCTTATCGGTTACGGAAAGATGGGGCATGAGATTGAAAAGATCGCCCGCGAAAGAGGCCACGAAATTGTGTCTGTTATTGACATGAACGAGGAGGAAAAATTCGGTTCCCCCGAATTTAAAAGCGCAGACGTAGCCATTGAGTTCACTTCCCCCGAATGTGCATTACAAAACTATCGACAAGCATTTGCCGCCGGGACTCCGGTGGTATCGGGGACAACCGGATGGCTTGCGCACCTCGACGAAATCAAAGAGGCATGCGAAAAAAACGGGAAGACATTTTTCTATGCCTCCAATTTCAGCCTGGGAGTAAATATCTTCTTCGCGCTGAACAACTACTTAGCCGGGCTGATGAACCGGTATCCCGCTTATGACGTGCGGATGGAAGAAACCCACCATATCCACAAAGCGGATGCGCCCAGCGGTACGGCCATCACCCTGGCGGAAAGCATCCTGGCACATATCGACAGGAAAGAGGAATGGGCGTTGGGGAGCGATGCTCCGGACGAAAGCGCGCTACGCATCGACGCTTTTCGCGAGGGAGAAGTGCCGGGCCTCCATACCGTAATCTATGAATCTGCCGCCGATACCATCCGCATCACACACGATGCGAAAAACCGGGAAGGGTTCGCGCTCGGCGCCGTACTCGCCGCCGAATTTACCAAGGGGAAAAAAGGATTCCTTACAATGAACGATCTGTTGGATTTCACCCGCTAATTTTTAAAATCAATATGAATATGACTATAAAAAAGAGACTCTCAGATACCTCACGCCGGCAATGGGTGTGGTTTGCCGTATGGGTAGCGGCTACGATCCTGTTCTCCGCGTGGGTCGGTTCTCCGTGGATATTGCTCTTCATCCTGCTTTTTTTCGATACTTATATCACCAAGTTCATACCGTGGTCGTTCTGGAAGAAATCCAAGAACAACGCTTTCCGAAAAACTATGGAATGGGTGGACGCTATCCTGTTCGCGCTGATTGCCGTCTATTTCATCAATACTTTTTTCTTCCAGAATTACCAGATACCTTCTTCATCGCTTGAAAAATCGCTGTTAGTAGGCGATTTCCTGGCTGTAAGCAAACTGAGTTACGGCCCCCGCGCGCCCATCACGCCGTTATCGTTTCCCCTGGCGCAGCACACCATGCCGGTGATAGGAGGAAAATCATATATCGAAAAACCGCAGTGGAAATACAAGCGTTTAAAGGGATTCGGAGAAGTGAAAAGAAACGACATCGTAGTATTCAACTTCCCTACCGGCGATACTGTCGCCCTGAATCAGCAGGCAACGGACTTCTACCTGCTTTCAAAATACAATCCCAACGGCAGCGCCGGCGTGCGGTCGGACAGGCGCACCTACGGCGAAATTGTTTATCGCCCGGTAGACCGGCGGGAAAATTACGTGAAACGTTGTATAGGGCTTCCGGGAGAGACCATTGAGGTGAAAAACGACTCCGTTTTCATAGACGGAAACCTTCTGCCCAATCCACGGCTCTCGCAACACAACTATATGATCCACACCGACGGCGCCGTTATTGCCGCTAATGTTTTCAGTGACTTGGGTATCAACAAAGCCGATTACTTCTCCCAGGATAACTACGGGCAAATTGTTCCCCGTTCGCAGGATCTGGCCGGCGCGGACAGCTTAAGCATGGCCCGGATCGGGTTATATCCCCGGAACGGCAACAACGGCAGGGTTTATTTCAACATACCGCTTACCGCCGAAATGCTGTCGCAACTGAAAGCCAAACCTTTTGTATGGGATGTGGTTAAAGAGAAAGAACAACCCGGACAGAATTATTATTATCCGCTCAACTACGATATGGGATGGACGCGCGACGCTTTCGGCCCGTTATGGATACCCAAAAAAGGAACGACGGTCACTTTCGATACCGACGTCGATTTCAAAGTGGCAGCCTACGAGCGGTGTATCAAGGTCTATGAGGGCAACGACTTTGCCTATCGCGACGGTAAAGTGTATATCAACGGGGCGGTAGCCGATTCTTATACGTTCAGGTTCGATTATTACTTTATGATGGGAGATAACCGGCATAATTCCGCCGACTCACGCGTATGGGGATTTGTTCCTGAAGACCATATTGTGGGGCAACCCATCCTTATCTGGCTATCACTGGAAAAAGATAACAACTGGTTCAACGGTAAAATAAGGTGGAAAAGATTGTTCCACAGCGC
>JAISZV010000171.1 GCA_031284475.1 Proteiniphilum sp.
GACCGTTTCCCGTGTGGATTTCATCAACGGCTTCATTGAAAACTACGCCGATCCGCTCGGCTTGAAAGCAACATGGGAATCCGTGGTCAACTTCAAGAGCGAAGAAGCCTCCGAACGTACCCGGATCATCAGCGAAAACGCCCAATGGTTCGAAGACAATTCTCCTATCGACCCCCGTTTCAGGAAAGAAAAGGTAAAAGGAATTTCGGCCAAAGTGATCACCGCGGCCATCCTGGGAGGCGACTGCTATCCGGCAACCCCCATCGGCATTAACCTGCCCAACGCCGACTGGATCCGGCGCGATCACGGTTCAAAATCAGTTACCATCGACAATATTACTTTTGCCTATGCCAAAGCTGCCGAAGGAAACGGTTTCAACGAAGAATTTATGTGGAGCGGCGCAGAACGGGAACGTGCTGAAAAATACGGTACGCTGACCGACAATCTGCATACCGACCTGCACGAATGTCTTGGGCACGGCTCGGGAAAACTGCTTCCGAGCGTAAACAGCGACGCGCTCAAAGCCTACGGATCTTCATTGGAGGAGACAAGGGCCGATCTGTTTGCGCTCTATTATCTGGCCGATTCCAAATTAGTGGAATTGGGGCTTTTACCGGACAACGAAGCATACAAAACAGAATACTACCACTACATCATGAATGGCGCCCTTACGCAAATCACCCGCATCCAACCGGGTAAAGAGATAGAAGAGGCGCACATGCGCAACCGGGCGCTAATCTCCAACTGGGTAATCGAGAACGGAAAAGCCGGCAAGGTGGTGGAAATGCAACAACGCGACGGTAAAACATACGTAGTGATCAACGATTACGACAAGCTGCGTACCCTATTCGGCGAGTTATTGGCCGAAGTACAGCGCATCAAGTCGGAAGGCGATTACGAAGCCGGCAAGAACTTAGTGGAAAAATACGGCGTAAAAGTAAACGCCGGCCTGCACAAAGAAGTCCTTGCACGCTATGAAGCGCTGGGTATCGCCCCTTACAAGGGGTTTGTGAATCCGGTTTATAAGCTCGTGACCGGTAATAACGGCAAGATAACGGATGTAACCGTTTCATACGATGAGAACTATACGGATCAACAGTTGCGTTACTCGAGGCAATACTCGGTATTACCGCTAAAAAATTGATCCTATAGAAGATAATTAATGCAATGAGGGCGTATTGCTATCAATAAATCGATAAATCAGTAAATCAACTCATGACCTACGATGAAACAATCGATTACCTGTACCGCCAGACGCCCGAATACCAGCGGATCGGTGATAAGGCCTATAAACCGGGGCTCGACAACAGCCTTGCGTTGGATAAAATAGTCGATCATCCTCATCGCCGCTACAAAACCATCCATGTGGGGGGCACCAATGGGAAAGGCTCCACATCACACCTGCTGGCGGCTATTCTACAGGAATCGGGGTACAAAGTGGGGTTATACACCTCGCCCCATCTGGTTGACTTCCGCGAACGGATTCGGGTCAACGGAGAGATGATCGGCCGGGAGTTTGTTGTAGAATTTGTTGAACAGTACGGAAAGCAGTTTGAACCGGTAATGCCATCTTTCTTCGAGTTGACCATGGAGATGGCTTTCCTCTACTTCGCCCGGCAGGAGGTAGATGTAGCGGTGATCGAGGTCGGCCTGGGCGGACGGCTCGACAGCACCAACATTATTTCCCCCGGCCTCAGCGTCATCACCAATATTGGGTTCGACCATATAAAACTGTTAGGCAATACGCTACCGAAGATCGCTGCCGAAAAAGCCGGCATAATAAAAGCATATACGCCTGTGGTGATTGGCGAAATGGGAGATACTGAAATAACGCAAGTCTTTATAGGGAAGGCGCAATCTATGGTTGCCCCTATTGTCTTTGCAGAGCGCTATATGAATAATTTTACGGCAGAGAGAAGAGAGTCCTGTTGGTTGTTTCACGCTGACGGGTATCCTGGCGTAAAAGGCGGGTTAAACGGGCCGGCGCAGGACAAAAATGCCCGGACGGTTTTAACGGCGGTAGAAGTACTCCTTGAAACGGGGTGTAACATCCCGAAAGAAGCGGTGTACAAAGGGTTTGCCAACGTTACGGCCATTACCGGATTAACCGGGCGTTGGCAACAATTGCAAACCTCGCCGAAGATCATCTGCGACATTGCACATAACGCCCACGGGATAAGATATGTGGCTGAACGCTTGCGTTCGGAAAATTTCGGCCGTCTTCATATTGTGTTCGGTATGGCCAACGACAAGGATGTGGATACGGTACTCTCCCTCTTGCCGGAAGACGCCGCCTATTACTTCGCCAAAGCGTCGGTAGAACGCGCCATGAACGAAAAAGCGCTGGCCCGGCAAGCCGAAACTCACGGATTGAAAGGGAACAGTTTCGGCTCCGTGGCCAAAGCCGTAAGCGCCGCAAAAGAAAACGCCGGTAAAAACGATCTCATTTTTATCGGCGGTAGTTCCTTTATCGTAGCGGACGCGTTGCTGCATCCGTCATTTTCAGGATAACATTAGAAACGGCGTCAGTATATCAATACAATCTGAAAAATAGCGGCCGGAGGATAAGAATCATATTTCTTTACATCCGACGCCTCCAGATAAAATGTCACAGTGGATGAGGCGCTCAACTGAAAATCACAGCTATAAGTTTCGGTAAAAGGAACTTTGTCATTGCCAATAATTGTCTTCACATAAGGCAA
>JAISZV010000142.1 GCA_031284475.1 Proteiniphilum sp.
TCCTCATCCGAGCAGTCCATGATAGGTTTACGGCCACGACCCGGACGGGTTTGCAGTCCTGCTATGCCTTCCCTCTGGAAGCGTTTTACCCATGCGTTCACCGATACAAGGCTCATTTCTGTCTGCTCTCCCGCTTTTGCTGAGGACAAACTTTCAGCCTTGAGAAGAACTGCTCGGCAACGCATCCGAAAACAGTGCGAATCGCCCTTACGGAAGCCATTCTCTAGTTGCACCCGTTGGATTTCCGTCAAATCCAGTTTCTTTATCTTTCCCATTGATAATCATATTTATTGTAATGCAACGGAAAGATAATCCAAATATTTTATATAAACTAATTATGAACATTTACTTATTTTAAAAAAAATTGGCTCAGTGAATGTTTCGTCCGACAACATTTACTAATTTGACAACCATCGTCTGCATTGAGCCCTGCAGACGGCTTTTTATTAACCCCGTACGCAGTAAAAAAATCACTGAATTACTTGCGTAACGAGAATAAAATCATTACTTTTGCAAACTTTTTTACCGAATAACGGGGAAAAGGGATAATATAATCACAAATTCAAAAAGAGCAAAATGCCAAAAATGAAGACTAATTCCGGCGCCAAAAAGAGGTTCGCCCTTACCGGAACAGGAAAAATCAAGCGGAAACATGCTTACAAAAGTCATATTTTGACGAAAAAGACCAAAAAGCAAAAGAGAAATCTTACGCAGACCGGCCTGGTTCACAAATCTGACATAAACAGTGTAAAGACGCTGCTGGGAATGAAATAATTCGCATGAGGCGAGTTTCCAAAAAGAGATTTAGTAACAGGATGTATGCCTTCAAGAGCCCTGCACGACAGGGACGCTATCATTCAAAACAAGTAACATTATGCCAAGATCAGTCAATCATGTTGCATCGCGCAACCGCAGAAAAAAAGTTCTGAAATTAACAAGAGGCTATATCGGCGCCCGCAAAAATGTGTGGACGGTAGCCAAAAACACGTGGGAGAAAGGGCTTACCTATGCCTATCGCGACCGCAAAAACAAAAAACGCAACTTCCGCGCTTTGTGGATCCAGCGTATCAACGCCGCCGCCCGTGAATACGGCATGTCTTATTCCCGTTTGATGGGGGCGCTGCACAAAAATGAAATTGAAATCAACCGTAAGGTTCTTGCCGATTTGGCGATGAATCATCCCGAAGCATTCAAGGCTATTGTGGATAAAGTGAAATAGTACACACTGTTCACACACCGGGTTGATCGGGAATAGACAGGGAGAATCCGAAGGGGTTCTCCTTTTTTTATTTATCTTTGTACGGATGTAGTATAATCCCGGTTTGGTAAAGAAATGAGCAAACGCAGGGAATGTCCGTCAGGAACAAAGGGCGGTGAAGCGACAAACGGGAACAAAGAATTGTAAAAGCTATATGAGAACTTATCCTTTAGAGGAAGAGGAACGCATCGAAAAAGTAATCCGGGCATGCCCGCTTTGCTACCTGGGAATGGCTGATGAGAACGGAAAGCCTTATGTGTTACCCATGAATTTCGGGTATGAGAAAGGTGTAGTGTATCTACATTCCGCGCAGGAAGGGCATTCCATCTCTATTTTAGAGAAGAATCCCCTGGTCTGCATTGCTTTCTGCACCGATCCCGGCTTAGTGTGGCAGAACGAAGCGGTGGCTTGCAGCTACGGGATGCGGGCGGAGAGTGTGATCTGTTACGGAAGGGTAGTTTTTGAAGATGATTACGATGAAAAGGTGAGGGCGTTGAATATAATTATGCGTCAGTACTCCGACAGGGAATTTAACTATTCCGCCCCTGCCGTCAGAAATGTGAAGATATGGAAAGTGGTTCTCGAAGAGGTCTTTGCCAGAGAGTTCGGCGTGCCGAGCAAAAACGCGGCCAGGTATAAAGACCGGACGCAGTTTTAATGATTATATGGATATTTACCGAACTGTGAAGCCAGTTAAATTCTCTTACTCTAAATTATTAATGTTATTGTAATCCTGAATGGAAGGAAAGGTATAGGACTGTATGCGTTGGGTCGCAATTTTAATGAATTTTGGATTGGTAAACAATGTTTTTTTTCTATTACTCCAATTTTCCAATTCCCTTGTAATAGCTTCTTGTGTATTGATATTCTTTTCAGTGATGATGAAATCTATTGTTGAAAGTAATTCCAATCCAAAAGGAGAATAAAATCCGGTTAAAAACCTTTTGGTTTTTTCAACTATAGTTTTATACTCCGCATTTCCGGATTTGTTTAAAAATTCATTCACTTCTATTTCAGCATCGGGAACAATCCCCAGTTCCTCAAAAGGTTTTTTGTCTTTGGAGCTATAACCTATTATGTAACTACCATTTAGATAATATAAAACATGCCTTACCTTGCCTGAATAAGGCCCGTAAAAATTAGGATGAAACTCTAATCCAAAGGTCTTTTTTGCTCCAAACCGTTGAAGAAAATAAGCAATCTTCTCTGACGCAAATTCTGAGACAAATTCACCGTTACGAGCCAATTCATATAGGACGGATAAAAGCATTGCTCGTGCAGGCGTGAGCTTAACCCTCTCTTTTTTTAATACTTCCTGTATAGCTGTAGTAGGCTCATAAATAAAAATATCACAATTCATTTCTGATAAATGCTTTCCCAAAATCTGTTTTACCTTGTTCCAGTCCAATCCGCCATTACCTGAACCTAATGGAGGAATGGCGATAGATTTTATATTTCGCTCCTTTATCACTTTTACCAATTCTACCAAGCCATCTTCAATATATTTATATTCTGAGGGTAAACGCCAACTGGTTTTAGTAGGGAAATTGATGATGATCTTTTTTCCTGTTAATAAAGCTTCATCTTCCACCACTAAAAGCTGTCCAATTTTCAACTCTTTGTTTTTGCATGCATCGGAATACAGTTTAAAATTATTTGGAAACATATTTTTAAATTGCAATGCTATCCCTTTGCCCATTATACCTACAGTATTTACAGTATTTACCAATGCTTCGGCTTTGCTGTCTAATAGATTGCCTGTTTTATAATGTATCATATTCTAAAAATAAAAATCTGATTTAATGTGAACCTTGGTAGCATCAACGCCAAAATCAAGCATCCTGTTTTTTGCATTTTCGTTTGAAACAAAATATCCCAACATAGCATCGGTTGCAATATCTCCTAAGACCAAAAACTCCGCTTCTTTTTTCCGCTTTCTGTCTAAATCATTTTCGTCTCGCCAATACTTTGCTTTCACCGATTTCCAGTCGATGATATTAACGATATTGTCAATATCGTTAGTTGTGTATTGCGTAGATAGGCTGTCAACTGCGTGACCATCGTGAAAATAAAATCCAACCGATGCTCTTTGATTTTTTGAACCGAACTTACACAATAGACAATATTTTCCGCCGGAACCGGAGTTACCATATTGAAGCCATGTTGCACAACATATAGCATCGGAGTTCTTACACCAAAATAAAATGGAATGTATTCGCCTAATCGCTTACCATTATTTAATAAAAAATTGTTCCGAGTTTCAATTAAACTCCTGTCTCCAAGTGGTTTGAAAGTGGGGTTGGCATTGATAGACGCAGAATGAGTAATACCATGCTGAAGAATATGCGGAATATTCTCAATATGAGTCATTCTAAACAAGTATATTTTATGCAATGTGAGCATTTGACAAATTTACTACCCTCTTCAGTCCTGACAGTCCTTTATACACGATTACCTGTTCTCTGTCTTAACGGTAATATCTGATTGACGCAATAAATATACAACTTTTTAATTATAAACTGAAGTTTATTTTATTATTTAAGTTTTTGACCTCAAATCTTACATAAAGGGATTCTTATCTAAAGGTTTTTATTACTTTTGCAGAGAATGACCTATATTCTCTGATTTTTTGAATGAAGAAACTTCTTTCATTGCCATATAATGCCACCAAGAATTATCACGCTCTTTATCACAGGAGCGAAAAAGAATGGCTTTACACGTCTGACCCGAGAGGAAAACGGTTAGGGTCAGGGAGCGGTACGACCTGGCTACTGGAGGAAGGTTACCGGAATGAAAATCCGGAGGAGGCGTCAGCTTTCTTGATGCTTATTCGTTCCGTGTTGGTAAGGACACATTTGTCGTGCTTGACAATGCCACGGTCCACCGCAATCATAAAATACGAAGATAGTAAAAGTTGTTGTAAATGAAAAAAATAACAATACTTTTTGCGGTACTGATGGTGATAGTTCCCGTTTCCGCAACCAAACCGAAGGAGAAGAAAACTTCAAAACCGATAGAGTTGACAAAAGCTACTTTTTTGGAGAAAGTATTCGATTACGAGAAAAATCCCGAAGCGTGGAGTTACAACGGAGATAAACCGGCTATAGTCGATTTTTATGCCGACTGGTGCGGCCCTTGCAGGATGACGTCCCCGATATTGGCGGAACTGGCCGCAGAGTATGGCGGTAAGATTTATATCTATAAGGTCAATGTGGACAGGGAAACCGAGTTGGCCGGCCTGTTCGGGGTGCAGAGTATTCCGATGTTCCTTTTTATTCCGATGGATGCGGATCCCCGGGCGGCGATGGGAGCCTTTCCAAAAAAATCGTTCCGGAAGGTGATCGATACTTTTCTGCTGAGGAAGGATAAAACGATAGTGCGTTTTGCACGATAGAGGATTGGGTATGATTACAAGTTTGCAGAATCCGGCGATAAAGAATATCGTAAAGTTGTCGAAAAGCAAAGAGAGGACAGAACAGCAGCTTTTCGTGATTGAGGGTGCGCGGGAACTGTCGTTGGCATTGCAAAGCGGCTACCGTCCCGAAGCGGTGTATCTATGCCGTGAGATGTTTGAAAAAACGAAATACCCTGACCTGCTCGATTCATTGCCGAAAGAGATTGTTTTCGATATATCACTACCGGTCTTCGCCAAGGTAGCCTACCGGGAGGATTCCGACGGAGTAGTGGCGTTGGCCAAACCGAAACGGCACGGGTTGAGCGGCCTGAAACTTTCCCATAACCCTTTCCTTATACTTCTCGAATCGGTGGAGAAGCCGGGTAACCTGGGCGCTATCCTCCGTACCGCCGACGCCGCGGCAGTGGACGCGGTGATCGTATGCGATCCGCAGACCGATCTCTACAATCCCAATGTAATACGTTCGAGTGTGGGGGGAATTTTTACCGTGCAAACGGCCGCCTGCTCTTCCGAAGAAGCGTTTGCATGGCTACAGGCTAATAAGATCCGTTCGTTCGCAGCCGAGTTGCAAGCCGCGGAATTTTATCAACAGACAGACTTTACCCAACCTTCGGCTATCGTAATGGGCGCCGAGGCGGAGGGACTCTCCGGTTTCTGGCTCAATAACGCGACAAAGCGAATCAAAATCCCCATGCGCGGGAAAATCGATTCGCTTAATGTGTCGGTATCCACTGCCGTGCTTACATTTGAAGCGATGCGGCAACGGGGATTGACCTATTAACTAATATCCATCTACAAATCATTCCATCGTCACATTGCCTGCATCAATCTCATACCCCCACGTCTTCCCTTTATCCATAGCGGGAATACCTTTCGTCATCCAAACGGGAGCGGGCGCTCCTTTTAGGTAATGATCGAAGAACTGTTGCAAACGAATAGAAAGGTCTTTTGAGTTGCGGCGCTCCCTGAGATTGTGCGCTTCATTATTGTATTGCAGCATCCATACCGGCTTTCCCAACCGGCGCAGCGCCATGAAATATTCGATTCCCTGATACCAGGGAACAGCCCCGTCTTTATCATTGTGCATGATCAGCAAGGGCGTATTAACGTTTTCGGCATAAAAAACGGGTGAGTTTTCGATATAGAGATGCAACGAATCGCTCATAGGGGCACCGATACGCGACTGGGTTTGCTCGTACTGGAACTGGCGGCTCCTCCCTGATTCCCAGCGTATCCCTCCGTAGGCGCTGGTCATGTTCGATACCGGAGCGCCGGCGCCGGCTGCTTTGAATAGTTTGGTTTTCGTTACCAAATATGCTACCTGGTAACCGCCCCAACTTTGTCCCTGTATGGCCATATTCTCTTTGTCTACCCAACTGTTTTGAGCCAGCGCCTCCGCTCCCGCCACCACGGAGTTGTAGGCGTCCATGCCGGGCCGGCCTGTAGTATAGTGGATATCGGGTGTGAAGACAATGTACCCGCGACTCACAAAGAAGGGGATATTGATTGTGGAGCGGCTGGGCGCCGGGGCAAAGTAGTTGTAAAGGTTATCGGAATGCTGTTCGTAAAAATAGATCATTACCGGGTATTTCTCCGCGGGATCAAAATTTTCGGGCTTATACACAATACCCTGGTGCGGCACGCCGGTAAATGAAGTCCATGCAAAGAGTTCGGCTGTACCCCAGTTATATTCATGCATTTGCGGATTGATATCGGTCAGTTTCTCATCCGATTGCCATAGTGTACGGGTAACGTACAGGTTGGGCGAGGTGTGGAAATTACTTTTCTGGAATGCATATACATCTTTGTCTTTTGCTTTCGTGGAGGATGAGAATGAAAACGCATCCATAATCCTTTTCTTTAGCGGGTTGCGTCCTTTTTGCGCGAGGGTATAATAGCCGGATTGTTTGGTTGTCTTGTCAAATGCCGAAAGCAGAAGCAGGTCGCCGGGTTCGATAAACCGTTTTTCCGGATCGGTGTTTATATACCGGAATGTAATAGAGTTATTCCGCCCGGTATGGCCGGAGATATTCTCCGGTTTTTTCTTTCCTTTGGGATCGATTTTCCAGAGGTCGAAGGCGTCGTTGATAAAGATATACTCGTCGTGCTCTCCCCATGCGGCAATTCCGTAGGAGTCGGGATCAGAGGGGACGTCGTTCTTTTCGTCCCAGAAGTTGACGGGAATATTTCCGGTAATATTCGTGACGGATGCGTCGCGGTTGTCATACACGAACCATTGCCGCTCAGCGGCGTCCCACCAATAGACAAAATTGCCCTTCGGCGAGATCATGGGCCTGCCCGGAAGAGGGGTTGCAACGGTTTGCAGTTGCTCCGTTTGGGAATCCCATACCCATACATCGTTTTTAGAAGAAATATCCCATTGGCTTTCGACCTGATAAGGCTCATCCGACCAAAGAAGGGCAAAACGGCCGTTCCCTTCGTCCGAAATATTGCAGAAAGGCGTTTGTTCGTTGGCGATAGGGATAAACCGGTTCGGTTGATTGGGAAGGATCATTCCCGTATATGTTTGTCGCTGCTTGTTTTTTAATTCCGTTAATTGTTGAGGTTGGATCAACGGATCCTGCCAGCGCCAGATATCGAGCTCCGCCATTTCGAAATCAACGATGGACGTATCTTTGGGCGCTTGGCGCGGCGCTGCTCCAAGAATAATCCGTTCTCCGTTTTTACTGAATCGCGGAGCGGAAAATTCATTAAAAATCCATTTTTCAGGAAGTCCCGGCGTGTTTCTGCCGGCAAGGACAACGGCCGAATCGTTTCCGTTCCGGAAATACCGCACATCGAATATCTTTTGTTCGATCTTCAACGTATCTCTTGTGGCCAGATACAGGAGTTGTTCCCCGTTTTCATCGAAGGCGAGCGATTTATATTCCGCTTTTTCGTTGGATATACGCGCTGAAATATTCTTTTTCAGGTCGAAAAATAAGACGCCGGAAGCGTCGGTAGAATCTTTTTTGTCCGGTTCTATAATGGCCGCCAGTGCGTTGCCGAATTTGCTGAACACATATTCTTTCACGTTCGTAACGGTATCCTCATGTTGTGTGGCTACGTTCCGGATCACAAGTAGTTCTTTCGGTTTGGGCGATTTATTCTTTTCTTTTGTCGTATCGTTTTTTTGCGTGATACTGTAAGCAATATGGGAAGCCGGTTTTTCCGGAGTTTTGAACGATTTTACCCCGGCTATTTTTTCAATACCGAACGTATCATTCCGGATCACAGCCAGAGAGTCCCCCGGCATTTCATCCGCTTTTTTCTTTTTTATCCGCGCTTCCCGCCTTTCGGCAAAAGGCGTTTTGATTAATCCTACCGTATATTTTCCATCGGGAAAAAGCGAGTATCTGTTTACGCCTTTTAGCGTCAGTAACCGGTCGTCTTTCAGGTCGCGGACGAAAAGAACGCTGTCGCCCTCCTGCGGGCTGATAATGGCGCCGGCGAAACGCCCGTCGTCGCTTATGGAGATGCTTTGAAGGCTTTTCCAGCCGTCATACACCGAATGGTCGAGCGGTTTTTTTTGGGCGAATGCAACCGTACTTAAAAAAATGAAAAAGAGAGGAACGGCGGGTTTCAGGAAAGATGTAAATCGCATAATATATCTATTCTAATTCATATGGTTGGGTCAAGATTTACCAATACAGTTTCATATTGCTTTATCTTCATTCTTACAAAGTAATTATATTTCTTCGCAGTTTCCAAATTTATCATTCAAATTTTATTTACCGCGGGAAATAAAGGATTGTATTTCTTTTAAGAAGTATTTCAGTGTTGTATTCAGACAATTACAAATGAAATCACAACATAAAGGTATACAAATATTATGAGGCTGTATAAAAATAGAAAACAGGCCTTTGAGAATTGAATATTTGGAATTGTTCCCCGATGGGAAAAACTAATGTGCCAATGTGCCTAATGGGAAACCTCGTTAGAGGTTTCACTGAGCTCCCAAAAAGATTTTTGGAACTCCCGGAAAGTTTTTGGGAAAGAGAATATCCTTTTGTTCCTTTGCGCCTTTTATAAGAGGGAGGGGGTTTCAGGTTGTGTGTGCGTAACAAAATAATCCCAAAATCTCCATTGGCGTTAATTCATTTCAGAAATGCTGTTTTGAACAGATTTAATGCATTGTTCTCTATTGATTAACAGTCTATTGAGAGTCTTATTTTCTAATGGCGGCTATTAGAACGAACACTCGTTATCAGTTCGTTATATCTTAATGGACATTTTGGGATTATAATGTTAAAACCGGGAAAAAAGTTGCATTGTATTTATAAAACGCTTTCCTTTGCGAGCAAAATAAGATAAAAATGAACAATTCACTTTTAAACGGATATTGGTGGCGCTGCTTACAACTCACGAAGTCGTAAGGAAGAGCATCATGCGTTTATAAGTCAATCGGAATATAAAAAGC
>JAISZV010000161.1 GCA_031284475.1 Proteiniphilum sp.
ACCTCATATTGTAATCCGCTGGGAAGCGTAACTACGCCCTCTTTTTTCCCGTTTTCCGCCAGAAACGCTTCTCCTTCCCTAAGATTATTCCCAAGCATATCATCCTGTACCTTGCTGAAATAATTCTGAATAACCTGATTGGCTTCCTGAGGGCTCATCGAAGGAGCGGCATTATTCATAATCTCCGTAAACGCTTTAACAAACGACTCTACATCTATCCGCTTCAATCCTGAGTTCATCAGATTCGAAGCCATACTCATTCCCAATGCGTAACTCAGTTTGTCCATCTAACTTTTCCCTTTTTGATTTTAACGCACAAAAGTACGATTTTAATATTAAATAATGCTGGTTTTAAGGAGAAAAAAACATATATAGTCGCGCTTTTTTTGTAATTTCGCTCCGAAATTTAGTAAAGACTTTTAAAGAAGAAAAAGATTCGTGGGAAAAAAAATAGCGGAAACGCCGATGATGAAACAGTATATCGAGATAAAAAAACAACATCCCGACGCTATTTTGCTGTTTCGCGTAGGCGATTTTTATGAGACATTTTCGGATGACGCCATCGCGGCGGCAGAAATACTGGGTATCACGCTTACACGGAGGGCAAACGGTTCGGCGCAGTTTGTGGAACTGGCAGGCTTTCCGCATCATGCTTTAGATACCTATCTGCCGAAACTTGTGCGGGCAGGGAAACGCGTGGCTATCTGCGACCAGTTGGAAGATCCGAAGATGACCAAAAAACTGGTGAAACGGGGGATTACCGAATTGGTTACGCCGGGCGTATCTATCAACGACAATATTCTGAACCACAAAGAAAACAACTTTCTCTGCGCAATACATTTGGAGAAAGGCAACCTCTTCGGGATCGCCTTTCTTGATATTTCCACCGGCGAATTCCTCACTGCCGAAGGAACAGATGACGACGTAGACAAACTCCTTTCCAATTTTTCCCCAAAAGAGGTACTCATTGAACGGGGTAACAAAAAAAAGTTTGAAGAGGCTTTCGGTTCCCAATGGGTTCTCTTTGAACAGGACGACTGGGTCTTTACCGAAAGCAACGCCCGCGACCGGTTGCTTTCCCATTTCCAAACAAAAAACCTGAAAGGGTTCGGCGTGGAGCAGTTCACGCGGGGAATCATCGCCTCCGGCGCCATACTCCATTATTTAGACATCACACAACACAAGCATATCGCCCATATAACCTCCCTGTTGCGTATCGAAGAAGAACGTTTCGTGCGGCTCGACAAATTCACCATACGCAATCTGGAACTCATCAACCCGCTCAACGAAGGAGGAAAAAGCCTGCTCAACGTGATCGACAAAACCATCTCCCCCATGGGTTCGCGCCTGCTGCGCCGGTGGACGGTATTCCCCCTGAAGGAGGCTCAGCCAATCGAAGCCCGTCTGAACGTGGTGGAGCATTTCTTCCGTAAACCCGAACTGAAAAAACTGCTTGAGCAACAACTCTCCTTGATAGGCGACCTGGAACGGATCATCTCCAAAGCCGCCACAGGAAGGATTACCCCAAGAGAGATAGCGCAATTGAAAGTGGCGCTCACCGCGATAGAACCGGTACGCGAGGCTTTCCTCGCATCCGAGAATCAAAGCATCGCGGAAATGGGAGGAAAACTTGATCCCTGCCTCGCGATCCGGGACAGGATTGAGAAAGAGATCGTGCCCGATCCGCCCGCTTTACTGCATAAAGGCGGATATATCAGGAAGAATGTGGACAAAGAATTAGACGAACTGCGCCAAATAGCCTATTCCGGTAAAGATTACCTGATACAAATCCAGCAGCGGGAAAGCGAAAAGACCGGTATTCCCTCGCTAAAAGTGGCTTTCAACAACGTATTCGGTTATTATATCGAAGTGCGCAATACACACAAGGGCAAAGTCCCGGCGGAATGGATACGCAAGCAGACCTTAGTGAACGCCGAACGGTATATCACCGAAGAATTGAAAGAATATGAAGAAAAGATATTAGGTGCGGAAGAGAAAATCATCTCGATGGAAACCCGCATCTACGCCTCATTGGTGGAAAGCCTGCTTGAATATATCCCCGCCATCCAAACCAACGCCAACATAATTGCCCGGGCCGATTGCCTCCTCTCTTTCGCCAACGTGGCGCAGGAAAACAAATATATCAGGCCGGAGATCAACGATTCCGAGATCATCGACATAAAGAACGGCCGTCATCCGGTGATCGAAAAACAGCTTCCTCCCGGTGAGCCGTTCATCGCCAACGACGTGTATCTGGATAGCGACACGCAGCAGATTATCATCATTACAGGCCCCAACATGGCGGGTAAGTCGGCGCTCCTCCGCCAGATCGCGCTTATCTCGCTGATGGCGCAGATCGGTTGCTTTGTGCCGGCCTACTCGGCTAAGATAGGATTGGTTGATAAGATATTTACCAGGGTGGGCGCATCAGACAACATTTCGCTCGGAGAATCCACTTTTATGGTAGAAATGAACGAGGCGGCCAATATCCTGAATAACCTGTCGGATCGCAGCCTTGTCCTTTTTGATGAACTGGGGCGCGGCACGAGCACCTACGACGGTATTTCCATCGCCTGGGCAATCGTGGAATACATACACGAAAATCCGAAAGCGCGCGCCAAAACGCTCTTCGCTACGCATTACCACGAACTCAACGAAATGGAGAAGTCGTTCAAACGTATCAGGAACTACAATGTGGCGGTAAAGGAGATTGATAACAAAGTGATCTTCCTGCGCAAATTGATTCCGGGCGGAAGCGAACACAGTTTCGGCATCCATGTAGCGAAAATGGCCGGCATACCGCAAAGCATCACCCAACGCGCGGATGCTATCCTTGCTCAGATGGAGTCATCCAACAAGAAAGAGATGATCAAGAAACCTTTTCAGGATTTCGCGGAAAAACGGGAGGGATACCAACTGAGCTTTTTCCAGTTGGATGATCCGATCCTCACCCAGGTGCGGGACGAGATCATCAACCTCGATGTAAATAATTTAACGCCCCTCGAGGCGCTGAACAAACTGAACGAGATCAAAAAAATCGTCAAAGGGAAATAAACCCTCTTGTTATACTACCCCGCCGGATAAAACCCATCCGGAGGTATACCAAAATAGATGAGTAATTATGCAGCAAACCGAAAAAAATAACGATCCCGGCCTACTCAGCCACCTGAACGAAGCGCAACGGGCCGCCGTGGAGTTTTGCGACGGGCCGTCGTTGGTAATAGCCGGCGCAGGTTCGGGAAAAACACGGGTACTCACCTATAAAATCGCCTACCTGCTGGAGCAGGGGCTTCCGCCCTACTACATACTGTCGCTCACCTTCACCAACAAGGCGGCGCGAGAGATGAAATCGCGTATTGCCGATTTAGTGGGAGAGAAAAGAGCCCGCCGGCTCTGGATGGGTACGTTCCACTCCATCTTTGCCCGTATCCTGCGGAATGAAGCGGAAGCAATCGGTTTTCAGTCGAATTTTACCATTTTCGACTCATCCGATTCCAACAACCTGGTCAAGTTGATCATCAAAGAGATGGAACTGGACGATAAGCAATACCGTCCGGGGTCGGTACACGGGCAAATATCAAGGGCAAAAAACAGCCTGATCACGCCGGCTATGTATGCGGCTAACGCAGAGCTTTTGCAATATGACCGAACGGCGAAACGGCCAATGCTCTCCGAGATATACCAGCGCTACCAGAGCAGGCTTCGCTCGGCCAACAGCATGGATTTCGACGACCTGTTGATGTACGCCAATATCCTGTTCCGCGACCACAAAGAGGTGCTGGAAAAATACCGGAACCAGTTTCAGTATATCTTAGTGGATGAGTACCAGGATACCAATTTCGCCCAGCATCTTATTGTGAAACAACTGGCGGACGAGCACCACCGCGTATGCGCGGTGGGCGACGATGCACAGAGCATCTACTCCTTCAGAGGCGCCAATATCGATAATATACTGAAATTCAAATCGAACTTTCCGGAGACACAGATATTCAAATTAGAACAAAACTACCGTTCCACGCAGAATATCGTCAATGCAGCCAATAGCCTCATCAAAAAGAACAGCGAACAGATATTCAAAAATGTGTTCTCTGAGAACGAGGAGGGAGAGAAGATTGAGATCAAGAGCGCTTTTTCCGATTTTGAAGAGGGGTTGATCGTCGCCAATAAAATTGTCCGGATGCGGCTCGATAAGCACGACGGGTACGGCGGCTTTGCCATTCTCTACCGTACCAACGCGCAATCGCGTATCTTTGAGGAGTCGCTGAGAAAAAATAATATCCCCTACCGGATCTACGGGGGAGTGTCGTTTTACCAACGCAAGGAGATCAAAGATATCGTCAGCTACTTCCGCCTTATCGTGAACCCGAACGACGAAGAGGCTTTCCGCCGCGTCATTAATAACACGAAAGGTATCGGCGAGGTAACCGTCGCTAAAATCACTTCGGCCGCACAACTTCACAACGTGAGCCTCTGGCAGGTAGCGGCCGCTCCAATGGAATACAATCTGGATGTAAGCATGGGAACGGCCAATAAATTGGAAGGATTTCACTCCCTGATACAGGATCTTATTGATAAAAACGAGACGATGAATGCCTTCGAACTGGCGCAGGAAGTAATCAAAAACAGCGGTATCGCCAAAGAGGCTTATGACGATATGACGCCCGAAGGGATGAACCGTGCACAGAATATGCAGGAATTGCTCAACGCAATGAACGAGTTTGTGGAAACACAACAGGAGCAAGGTGAAGAAAACGTTCGGCTGGCAGATTTCCTGTCGGAAGTCTCACTGCTCACCGACCAGGATACCGACGCGGAAACCGATAAAGAAAAAGTAACCCTGATGACGGCCCATTCCGCCAAAGGACTGGAATTTGACCATGTATTCGTAGTGGGATTGGAGGAAGACCTTTTCCCGTCGGCCATGGCAAAACCGGATACCCGTGGATTGGAAGAGGAACGCCGCCTTTTCTACGTAGCGATCACCCGGGCAAAAAAGAGTTGCACTATCACCTATGCAAAAAGCCGTTTCAGGAACGGGCAAACCAATACCGCCGCTCCAAGCCGCTTTCTGAAAGATATAGACTCATCATTTATCGAAGGCGGCGGAAATAAGAGCGCAGCCCACCCGGCGCCGGCGGACGATTTCTGGAGATCTATGCGGGAACAGAGGGAGCAACAAACGCAGAACACTTATAGCCATACCATCAGCCCAAAGCAGGCGGCGCCGGTTCAACGGGCCGTTTCTTCCATTCCGCTGTCGAAAGAAGCGCAGGAACTGGAGGTGGGGCATATAATAGAGCATGAACGGTTCGGACGCGGAGTGGTGACCTCCATCGAAATGAACGGCAACGACCGCCGCGCCTTTGTGGAGTTTGAATCCACCGGCAAGAAACAGCTATTGCTTAAATTCGCCAAATTTTTAATTGTAGGGTAAAATCAAAACTCTCCGTCTTCTGTGTTTTTAGATTTGAGTCCCCTTGAAAAAAATTGATTACCCTGTGAAATCTTGAAATTCGGACTTTTTAAAGTAGGTTCCGGTTTCGATTTCTCAAGAATGTTTTCCGGTTTTTGCTTGCCTATTAAAAATAATTCACAACTTTGCATCCGGCTTCATTTCTCATTTGAGAAAAGGAAATCGAAAAACGCAAACCTCGAAGTTCTGCGTTTTTTGCTTTTTATAAGACGCAGGGCAACGCCGGCAGGTAATATCAGTAGACGCACCCCGTTTCATGCGCTTATATATCCTTTTGCCGCCATAAATCCCAACACTCCAATTAAACCTATCAATACCATTAACGCTATTGAAACTACCGTGAATATTTTTTTATGTCCATATAGCATTGACAGTTTTAATATGCCGATAAATAATAATACATAAATTATTGATTCCGCATAACCCCATGTCTGGTACACAATTGGAATTGTGGAATAAATATATCCTTCAAACGATCCCATTACAGGCCCGATAGTGGAAAACAATGACAACCCGATAACAACCAGACCCAATTTGAGCAACCCGTATTTCTCTTCAAAAAAGGCTTTCCTCACAGGCAGTATTATTAATGCGATCATAAGTCCGCGGAATATTTGCAAAAAAGGCCCCAAAGCCACAATGGAGTCCTCCGCAGAACGCATAAATGACGATATAACGCCCCTGGCATACAATTCCTTGTACACAGAAAGCCCGATGAAACCTGCGAAACAATATGCGATAGTATGGGAATATACCATTTGCCATATATATTTCTTCACTGTCAATTTATTTTCCATGAATTTGCCCTCCTTTAAATTCTTTCTTTTGAGATTGACGGATATTTACGCATAAACACATGCCTTTGCAGGCGATTTCTGCCGGCCCAACCATAACAGGCTTACGATAACAATATGATATTCCACACCGTAACGGGTATGAAATCCGCTTTTGCGAGATTGCACAGTTTTTTCACAAAGTTAGCATGAAATCCTCAATTACACACAAACGGATAAAAATGATTTGCAAAATTTTTAGGGGAAAAGTACTATTTTTTCTACACCTAAAGGAATTCACCCACCCCGGAATTATAAAAAACACCCTGCCGCAAGCAAACGGGGTATCAGCATTATTTTTCGCCGCAAGCGGCGGGGAATTAATCCCAAAGAAATTAAAATGGTAAAGTATAGTGTTCATTATTTCACGAAAAAATAGTACTTTTGGGGCTTAACTTCACCGACTGTCAATCGTTGTCGCGCTACGGCGAATCCGCGCGGAGTTATTCTCCGCCCGTTCAGTCCGGCGAAGGCGTCAGAGATGCAACTATCCGAAAAGAGACAGATACAATTTATCATAAAAAAAATCGATCTAATGACAAAAAGCGCTTTACAAATTGCAAGGGCAAGTTATGTGCCCAAGATGCCCGAAGGGTTGAAGGGCAATGTGGAGATTGAGGAAGGGGCCGCCACAGAATCGGTTCTCGACCAACAGGAGATAGAAAAACTTTTCCCCAACACCTACGGAACGCCGGTCGTCCGGTTCGGGCAGGTAGCAGGTGAACCCGGCCTGTCTGCGCCGGTGAATGTGGGCGTGATCCTTTCGGGAGGACAAGCGCCCGGAGGGCACAATGTGATTGCCGGAATATTCGATGGAATCAAAAGGCTGCACAGCGACAGCAAACTATACGGCTTCATCCTGGGACCTGACGGGCTGCTCAAGCACACATACAAAGAACTTACCGCCGACGTCATCGACGAGTACCGCAATACCGGCGGGTTCGACGTCATCGGCTCCGGACGCACGAAACTGGAAACCAAGGAACAGTTCGACAGAGGGCTGGAAATACTGAAAAAACTGGAAATCAAATCTCTGGTTATTATTGGGGGGGACGATTCCAACACCAACGCCTGCGTATTGGCCGAGTATTACGCATCGATCAACGCGGGAGTGCAGGTGATCGGTTGTCCCAAAACCATCGACGGCGACCTGAAAAACGAGCAGATTGAGACCTCTTTCGGGTTCGATACGGCGTGCAAAGTATATTCGGAGTTGATCGGAAACATCCAGCGCGACTGTAATTCGGCGCGCAAATACTGGCACTTTATCAAAGTGATGGGCCGCTCGGCGTCGCATATCGCGTTGGAATGCGCACTGCAAACGCATCCCAATATCTGCATCGTATCGGAAGAGGTGGAGGCCAAAAAACAATCGCTCGACGATATTATCGACTACATCGCCGGCGTGATTACCCAACGGGCCGAAAAAGGGTTGAATTTCGGCACGGTGGTCATTCCCGAAGGGCTGATAGAATTTATTCCGGCAATGAAGAAATTGATCCATGAGTTGAACGATTTCCTTGCGCGCAACCAGGAGGAATTTGACCTGGTACGCCGCTCCGGGAAACGCGATTATATTATCAGCAAGCTCTCGCCCGAAAACGCGGAAATTTACGCCAGCCTGCCCGAAACGGTAGCCCGCCAACTCACGCTCGACCGTGACCCGCACGGCAACGTACAGGTATCTCTCATAGAAACCGAAAAATTACTCGCCGAGATGGTGAAGAACCGGCTCGATGCATGGGTAAAGGAGGGCAGGTATAAAGGTAAGTTCGCCAGCATCACCCATTTCTTCGGATATGAAGGGCGTTGCGCCGCTCCGTCGAACTACGACGCCGACTACTGTTATTCGCTCGGTTACACCGCTTCCATGCTGATTGCGGCAGGCAAGACCGGATATATGTCATCCGTACGCAACACCACCGCTCCCGCCAAGGAATGGATCGCCGGCGGCGTACCCATCACCATGATGATGAATATGGAACAGCGTCACGGAGAATTGAAACCGGTAATCCGGAAAGCATTGGTGGAATTAGATGGCGCTCCGTTCAAATATTTTGAAAACCAACGCGATAAGTGGGCAATCGAAACGGACTATGTATATCCCGGCCCAATCCAGTACTTCGGCCCGACGGAAGTATGCGACCAGCCCAGCAAAACATTGCAATTGGAACAAAACGGCAAGATCAGTTTATAATAACTTTTTCGCTCCGGCGGGGGATGCCGCTTCCCACGAGCGTCGAAAGTCGCTTCCCACGAGCATCGGAAGTTGCTTCCCACGAGCGTGGTACGCCACATACAACGAGCGTTGTACGCCGCGCGTCCTACAAGGAGGCTGTATCAAAGCCCTTTGTGAATTGAATATTTGGAATTGTTCTCAGGCAGGAGTAAAAATACAAAGAGGGTGAAATCACATTGTGATACACCCTCTTATTCTTTTTGCGAACCAAGAGCTATCGGTTATTATTGTTAACCCTTATCCAAGACCGTATCAATAGAACCTGAAACGA
>JAISZV010000201.1 GCA_031284475.1 Proteiniphilum sp.
GTTTTCACGCATAATTCCTATCAACGCAGCGTCTATCTTACTTCTTCCAATCATGTAACCGGGTGGTTTTATTCGCTCTCCCAAAATGTTACATCATTCTTCCTTCTGAAGAAAAACAATCAGTTATTACTGGAACGCAACGCTGAATTGGAGAAGGAACTACTTGCGTTCAAAGACCGGATAACACTCCTTACGGCTACCGATTCCACCGAAGCGGGCGTTTTCGCGAACGGCTCCTTTCCACAGCCGCAATTCGATTTTATCCCTGCCGGAGTGGCCAACCTGAGTTTTTCGGGCGTGAACAATTTTATTACGATAGACAAAGGGGCGTTGCATGGAATTAAACCCGATATGGGGGTGGTTTCGGCAGGCGGCGACATAGTAGGGGTTGTTTCCGTTGTATCGCCGAAGTTTTCGCTGGTAATCCCTGTCATTAATTCCAAGTTCCGGTTAAGCGCCAAACTGAAGAACGCTGAAAATTACGGCTCCATCTCCTGGAACGGGGAAAGCATTGAGGAGGTGCAACTACAGGAATTGCCCAAACATGAGGATTTTCATGAAGGAGATACCGTACTGACCAGCTTTTCCCGCATCTTTCCCCGGAATCTTATTATTGGTTTTGTGAGCAGTGAAGGCCGATCGAAAGATGATAACTTCAACACATTCAATGTCCGGTTGGCCGCCAATTTCCATACGTTGCAGGATGTGCTGGTGATCGACGACGCCTATTACGAGGAGCAGAAACAACTTGAAGAGACATTACAGTAATGAAACTGAGTTATATATATGAAATAGCGCTTTTTACGGCGCTGATACTACTTCAGGTGTTGCTGCTGAACCGGATCAGCCTGTTCGGTATCGCTACTCCGGTTTTATATGTCTATTTCCTGCTGAAACTGCCTTTAGGCAGAAACCTCTATTATGTAATAACCTCAGCTTTTCTGATGGGGTTGATCATTGATATTTTTTTGAATACGCCGGGAATGAATGCGGCTGCAATCACCATAGTAGCAGCTTTCAGAAAAAATATAACAGGGCTCTTTTTTGAAAAAGAGGGCTATGATGATTTTGTACCCTGCATTAATACGGCCGCCGGCCCTTTTGTGCAATTCGCCATTTTTATGACGCTCCTGCACCTCACGCTTCTGCTCTTTATTGAGTCGTTTACGCTCTTTAATCTGAAAAATACGTTGTTGCGGATCGTAACCTCATCCGTTGTCTCGATTCCGCTGATCATTGCATTGGATAGTTTAATGTTTAGGAGAAAACCCGGTGAACAATAACGCAACCCCGCTGGCCAAAAGACGATATATTATTGCCGCCGTAGTGGTGATGATTGTATCGGCGTATGTGGTTCAACTGTTCAATTTGCAGTTGATGAGCCCGCAATACCGCGATTATGCCGATAGTAACGCATTCCTCCGCAGGACTCTCTATCCGGCAAGGGGGGCCATATACGACCGGAACGGGAAACTGCTTGTCTATAACCGGCCTACGTATGATGTGATGATGGTGGTAAAGGAAATGAAACAGTTCGATACGCTTGATTTCTGCCGTACGCTCAACATCGATATAAGCCGGTTTTATACCTTAGATACCGATATGAGAGACCGCCGGAAGAATCCCGGTTATTCATCCTATACGCAGCAACTGTTTATGTCGCAGCTCAATGTGGAGGAGTACGGGCTGTTGCAGGAGAAACTTTATAAATTCCCCGGAATCTATATCCAGAGCCGCACGGAACGGCAATACAATTATCCCGGTATGGGGCTTATCCTCGGATATGTGGCGGAGGTGGATCAGAACAAGATAGCCTCCGATCCCTATTATGTGAGGAAGGATTATGTGGGGAAATCGGGTATTGAATTGTCGCACGAAGAGGATTTGCGGGGCGAAAAAGGAGTAGAAATCCTTCTCCGCGATGCGCACGGAAGGGTGCAGGGACGGTATGAAGAAGGAATGCATGATAAAGCGCCGGTATCGGGAAAAGATCTTACCCTGGGTATTGATATAGAGTTGCAGGCATACGGCGAGCGACTGATGCACAACAAGGTGGGAAGCATTGTGATGATCGACCCCAAAACGGGCGAGGTGCTCTGTATGGTCTCTGCGCCTACTTACGACCCCGTTCTTCTTACCGGTAAAAGTTTCGGAAACAATTACCTGCAATTAGAGAATAATCCGTTCAAGCCGCTTATCAACAGGGCGGTTGCCGGTACATACCCGCCGGGATCGACCTTCAAACCCACGCAAGGATTGATTTTCCTTCAGGAGGGAATTATCACTCCCGAAACGCACTATTCATGCTACGGCGGATATCCCCCGCTGGGAGGGCGTCCCGGATGCCACGCCCATGCTTCGCCGCTCGCCATTCGGTATGCGTTGGCCACTTCCTGCAACTCCTTTTTCTGTTACGGCTTTAGTGGCATGTTAAGTAACAGGAGTAAATATGCTACGCCGGGGGCTGCTTTTGACGTGTGGCGCGACTATATGGTAAATATGGGATTTGGTTATCCGTTGGGCGTTGACCTCCCCTCCGAGAAAAGAGGATTTATCCCCAACAGCAAGTTCTATACAAACATGTTCAAAACCGAACGCTGGAATGCGCACAATATAATTTCCATTGCCATAGGGCAGGGCGAAATTCTCGCCACGCCGCTGCAAATAGCCAACCTGGGCGCTATGATCGCCAACAGGGGATATTTTTATACGCCGCATGTGGTGAAAGAACGGGAAGACGAGGCATTGGAAAAGAGTTATACTACAAGGCGTGAGTCGGGTATTAACAGGGCGCACTTAGATATAATTGTTGAAGGGATGGCCGATGCGGTAACTAAGGGAACCTGTCGCGGCATTAATCTGGAACCATTTATACAGGCCTGCGGCAAAACCGGCACATCCGAAAATCCGCATGGGGACGATCACTCGCTCTTTATGGGCTTCGCCCCGAAGGACGACCCGCAGGTGGCTATCGCCGTGGTTGTGGAAAATGGACGGTCCGGCGCGACGAATGCCGTACCCGTTGCCCGGTTGATGATGCAGAAGTTCTTCATGGGAGAGATACCGGAGAGCGACCAATGGCTGGAGGCCACCATTATAAACCGTGATATCCGCCCCTATGCCTATACGCGAAACTTGCCGGCCAGCCGGTAATCAAACAAATCAATAGTAAGATATAATGACCTATCAGGGAAGTAACGAGATACCGGAAAAAGGGAAAGTGGATAAGCTAACCGTCATTTTCTACCTCTTTTTTGTGTTGCTCGGATGGATCAATATTTATGCAGCCAGTTTCGACCTGGAGAATGCTACCGGCTTGTTCGACCTCTCTTCCAGGGCAGGCATGCAGTTGATATGGATAGGGACGTCGTTCCTGCTGGCATTTGCCCTGCTGAAGATTGATACGGGGTTCTACGAAACCTATGCGTTTCTCTTTTATCTGGCGGGTATCTTGTTGCTGGCGGTTACGCTTTTAGTGGCGCGGGATATCAACGGATCCCATTCGTGGCTGATTGTCGGGCCGGTGCGGCTGCAACCGGCCGAATTTATGAAATTCATTATCGCCCTGGCATTGGCCAGGGTATTCAACTCCTATACCTTTCGCCTGATGGAGCAAAAAAACCTTTGGCTGGTGGCCGGTATCATCTTGCTGCCGGTAATCTTGGTGATTGCTCAGAGCGAAACCGGCACCGCGTTGGTTTACCTGAGTTTTATACTGGCGTTATACAGGGAGGGGCTACCGGGCGGATTCCTTTTTATGGGAATTGCGGCCATCATCTATTTTATTTTGGGAATCAGGTTTTCAGACGAACAGATGGGCGCGCTTTCCAAGGGAGAGTTCATCACGGTGATCCTCATTATTATCTTTTCGGCGGCCATGATATGGAACTATGTCAAACGGATCGGCACAACCGTCATCTTTCTGCTGTCGGCGGCTGCTATCTTTCTGCTGGCCTTTCCGGTTTCGCTTTTTTCCGTGAAGATAGATTGGGGTATGGTTGCTATCGTGGCGCTGTTGTTCGCCGCCCTTTACCTGTTGTTCCATTTTATCCGGTACAGGATAAGAACATATCTCTATATTTTTCTGTTTTTGGCCGGCTCTTTTGCCTTTATAGAATCGGCGGAGTATGTATTTTACGATGTGCTTCAACCGCACCAGCAGATGCGTATCAAGGTGACGCTGGGGATGGAGCAGGATTTAAGCGGAGTGGGGTACCATGTGGGGCAATCTAAGATCGCCATCGGGTCGGGCGGCCTGAAAGGAAAAGGGTTCCTCAACGGTACGCAGACCAAACTCAAGTATGTACCCGAACAGGATACCGATTTTATTTTTTGTACTATAGGGGAAGAGCATGGATTTATCGGTTCTACGGCTGTGCTGCTGCTTATGACGATTTTTGCGCTTCGCCTGTTTCGCCTGGCAGAACGGCAGACAACGGTATTCGGGCGCACCTACGGTTATGGGGTGGCAAGCGTTTTCCTTTTTCACATGATCGTCAATATAGGTATGGTGATCGGTATTACGCCCGTCATCGGAATCCCGTTGCCTTTCTTCAGTTACGGAGGCTCATCCCTTTGGGGGTTTACCATTTTGCTTTTTATTTTTCTCCGGATCGATAAATCAAGAAGGCGAAACTGAAATAAATAATAAACCAAAACAGATAGGTGCCATTATTGAATAGATATAGCGTTGTAGCCGATGTGCTCACGGAGCACAATGAACTTATTCCCGTGCTTAACCGCTTCGGAATACGGCTTGGCGTGGGAGATAAAACTATTCTGGAACTTTGCGGCGAGCATGCGCTCAACCCCGATTTCATTCTCACCGTCCTCAACGTTTATCTCGATGAAAGCTATTTCCCCGAGGCGTCGCTTTTACTGTTCGACGCCGAATCGATTGCCGACTATTTTCAACATACGGTGGAAAGTTATATCCACGAATTGATACCTAATATAGGGAAGCACCTGAATGCCTTTATCGCCATCAGCGGCTCCAAGAACGAAGAGTTGGGGAGACTCAATAACTTTTTCCTGAAATTTAAGAAAAAAATGACGAAGCATCTACAAAATCAGACGCTCTTCGATAATGATTTCCCCTACGAATTGCTCCATGACCTGAAGAATATTTTAATCAGGCGCCTTTCTAAAGAATTTAACCAGAATCTTATTTACGCGGTTATCTTTTCCATTCACTCTTTTGAAAAAGATATTGCCGCACACAACAGATTACGCGAAAAAGTGCTTCGCCCGAAACTCGACGAATTAGACTCTACCGGTATCCGCCGCTTGCGCCATGTTCTTTTGGGAGAGCATTCACAGCCGCGCGGCGGTCGCCATCATCAGCAGCTCACAAACCGGGAAGAAGAGATACTCCTGCTCATTGTGAAGGGACACCTCAACAAGGAGATAGCGGAGAAGCTGCACATCAGTCATAATACGGTACTTACGCACCGGAAGAACATCATTTCAAAAACAGGGATCAAGACCGTGTCGGGGCTTACTTTTTACGCCATCCGGAAGGGATTGATATCCATGTAATGGCGGCCATACTTCTACTGCCTTATATGTGTCCGCTCCCGAACGAAACTGTCCGAAAACGGACGCTCTTAGCCATAACGCAATGTTAATTATCAGCGCATTACGCTTATGGCACGCATTTTGTCTTTGATAAGGCAAAACAGAGAACATATATGGACAGGAAAATACCCGAAAGCGTACTCCGAAAAGAACAAAGGAAAAGATGGATCAAATACGGTACGATCATTCTCTCTTTCGTTGCGGTTATCGCTGTAACCATCTCTTTACTGCGCGATAGCATATCCCTTAAAAATATCCGACTCTCCACTGCAGGCAAAGGAACGATTGAGGTTACCGTAAGCGCCTCCGGAAAAGTAATGCCGGCTTTTGAAGAAACCGTCATCGCTCCTATCGAAAGCCGGATCATGAAAGTCCATAAAAAGGCCGGCGACTCCGTGGATGTGGGGACTCCGCTATTACAACTCGACCTGCAAAGCATTGAAACCGACTACCGCAAAATGCTGGACGAACTACAGATGCGCCTCTACCGTATCGAGCAACAGCGCATCAAAAACAGCAGTACGCTCAGCGATATGGAAATGCAGTTGAAAGTGAACGACATGCAGATTGATAGGATGGCGGTAGAAGTAGTCAATGAGAAATACCTCGACAGCATAGGGGCGGGCACCACCGATAAAGTGCGTGAAGCGGAAATCAGCTACAACGTTGCAAAGCTGGAACAGGAACAGGCGCGCAAGAAATTTGAAAACGACCGCAAGGTGGCCGACGCAGAACTGCGCGTACAGGAACTGGAACTCGAAATTTTCCGGAAAACGCTTTCCGAAACCAAACGTATCCTTGAAGACGCGCAGATACGCTCACCCCGGAAAGCCATCCTTACCTATATCAATAACCAGGTGGGTGCGCGAGTGGGGCAGGGTATGGAGGTGGCCATCCTGTCGGATCTGTCGCAGTTCCGTATCGACGGTGAGATTGCCGACAGCTACGGAGACCGCATTTCGGTGGGCAGCAAATCCGTTGTGAAGATCGGGAGCGATGAACTGACCGGCGTTGTCGGCAACCTGACCCCGTTGTCGAAAAACGGCGTGATACAGTTCACCGTGCAATTGGATGATCCCGATAACCGGAGATTACGGTCGGGATTGCGCGCCGACGTTTATGTGGCGAACGCCGTCAAGGAAGATGTGCTGCGCATAGCCAACGGGCCTTATTACAACGGACAAGGTACATACGAACTGTTTGTGTTGAACGGCGGTACGCTCGAAAAACGCAAGGTACGGCTGGGCGAAAGCAATTATCAATATGTGGAAGTGATTGCGGGATTGGAACCGGGCGATCGTGTAGTGGCGTCGGATATGAGCCGGTACAGGGACAAAAACAAACTGAAAGTATCGGAATAATATTAATTTTATGATTCAACAATACAGTAAACAAGCCGGGCAATTGTGGAAGGCGAACCCTCTGTTCAGCATTATCGCAGTGTTGGCGACCGCGTTGACCATTACCTTTGTAATGGTACTCTACATGGTATATGCGTTCCGTACTACCGATATGAACCCGGAAATCAACCGTAGCCGGACTTTGTATTCCGGCCGGGGGTATTCTTATATGTCCAAAGACCGGTCGCAATCAAACACAGGCATGTCATACACTGTTGCAAAAAATATTTTCGGCGGCCTGCAACATGCCGAAACGGTAAGTTATCTTGTGAATAAAGGCGAAGGGGCGGGATTTGTAGGTACAAGCCGGGCAAATTTTGAAAAAAAGATCGTAAGCCCGGTCGATGACAACTATTTCCGAATCTTTAGTTTCAATTTTATAGCGGGAGGCCCCTTTACTCCTGAGCAAGCAGACGCCGTCCGCAGGGAAGCAATCATTACCGACAAGGTGGCGATGCAGTTTTTTAACACGACCAACGTCATCGGTAAAAATATCATGATCATGTTTACCGATTACAAAATAACAGGCGTAGTGCAATCCGTCAGCTCTCTTTTCAACAAAGCGTACAGCGACGTATGGACAGTAGCCGATAAAAATGCGATGAATTGGGGGCCTGATTATTCGGAAGGATTATTGGGGAACTGCCTTGTCGCGGTAACGGCAAAAAAAGGCTCCTCTTTGAAAGCGTTGCAGAAAGAAATTGACGAAAATATTACAGCGCTGAATAATAATTTACGGGAATTTACCTTCGAGCAAACCATGCATACGCAGGCGCAAGCCAATTTTTTCGAGGGAGACCGGATCAACCCTATACAAATATTCATCATACTTATCCTTATATTGCTGATTGTTCCGGCCATCAATATGTCGGGATTGCTCTCCACGCAAATGAAGAAGCGCAGTTCCGAAATAGGGATTCGCAAATCCTACGGCGCAAGTAACGTACAGATAGGCGGGCAACTGCTGTTTGAAAACCTGCTGTTGACCCTTGCGGGAGGAATAATAGGCTTGCTGCTTTCCATAATTACCGTTCTTTTGTTTAAAAATACACTTTTGGGAGATATTATGACTGTCAACGTGATGGAGAGCTTTCGTTTGCCGTTGACTGCTTTTTTCAAGCCGTTACTTTTTGTGTCCGCATTTGTATTTTCTCTATTCATCAATCTGTTATCGGCAGTTATTCCTGTGTGGAATGTGTCCCGCACAGCCATCATCGAAACCATAAAAGGAGAGTAAAACCATGTGGAGATCAGCGCTCAAACAACTTAGGAAGAACCAGAAATCCAATCGATGGATCTTTATTGAGATCGTCATCGTATCGGTATTACTGTGGTACTGTGTGGATTTTCTCTATGTGGTAGTCCTCAAAAACAGCGAACCGTCGGGCGTAAACCTGGAACATGTGTACCGGTTACGGTTGGGTGCATACCCGGCACAATTTATAGACAAAAGCAACTCCGATAGTATAGAGTCCTTATGGTTCAACCCGTTATTGCAGATCGTAAAATTGGTGAACGAATATCCGGGCGTAGAGGCCACCGCTTACTATTACGGAAGTGAACTTTATGACGATAACCTGATGTTTCAAGGATATACGGCAGACGAAGAAAACGTTTATGGAGCTACTATCCGTTATGTAAGTGAAGATTACGGCAAGGTTTTTAAAGTAGAAATGCAGGAAGGCGGATTCACCGGTTGGGATATTCAAACATCTCCCCAGGGAGCCGTGATCTCGCCCGAACTCGCCGATTCGCTTTTCCATTCACAACCGGCCATAGGCAAGACTTTTCGGGATTACTACGAACCCAATCTCAAATTCCGGGTGACAGGTATCTCTCAACCAACGAAATACAATATCTACGAGCGGTACACCCCCTTTATTTATACCCCATTTAACATGCTCCGGCTCTCATATACAGTACCTGTCATCGGTTTCCGTGTAACTCCTGAAGCCGATATACCGGGCTTTGAACAACGGTTTACAAAGGAGATGAAAAGCAAACTCAATATAGGCCCGTTTTACTTTTTCAGCCTGATCTCCTACGATTACAAAGCCGAAGTATATGAGACCGCCACCGGCATCAGCAAATATATAAACATTATCACCGGCATACTTTTGTTCTTTTTGTTTATCATCTTCCTGGGTATGCTGGGTACGTTCTGGTTTCAGATGGAATCGCGGCGGGGGGAGATCGGTTTGCGAATGGCGTTGGGATCGAGCCGGAAAGGTATTTTGAGCTACGTAATGACCGAAAGTATGATGCTGTTTTCCGTAGCTTTCATTCCCGCATTTATCATTTGCGCCAACCTCGCCTATTGGGATGTGACTTATACCTATAACAGCGCGATGGATTATACGCCGGAACGCTTCTGGATAACCACTCTCCTGACAGCGGTCATACTGATAGCCATTATTCTTGCCGGGGTGCTGATCCCTGCCGGACGGGCGTCAAATATCCATCCGGTGGAAGCGCTAAGAGAGGAATGATAATGTGCCAATGTGCCAATGTGAATAATGTGACTAATGATTTGGGGAATAATGAACCGGATGTGAAACGATAAAATGATGATGATTTAATGATTAATTAATGAGAATGATGCGCTAAGATGCCACATTTTGGTTTTTTACTTTTAGTTGGCTCATGTCCCTTGAAAAGAATATTATATAAACAAATAAATGATAGAAAATGGAAACAATGATTTTATTGGATAAAGTGCACAAGATTTATCGCACCGAAGAAATTGAAACCGTGGCGTTGGAAAACGTGAACCTGGAAGTGAAGAAAGGCGAATTTCTCGCCGTAATGGGGCCGTCGGGGTGCGGGAAATCGACCCTACTCAATGTGATAGGGCTGCTCGACGCTCCCACATCCGGCAAAGTAATTATCGACGGCAAAGAAACGTCCGAAATGAAAGACCGCGTACTGGCCAAATTCCGTAACGAAAACCTCGGATTTGTGTTCCAGAGTTTCCACCTGATCAATTCGCTCAACGTACTCGACAATGTGGAACTCCCGCTACTCTACCGCAAAACGGGGGCGCGCGAGCGTCGCCGGCTGGCGGAGGAAGCGCTCACCCGCGTTGGGCTGTCGCACCGGATGCGCCATTTCCCCACGCAATTGTCGGGCGGGCAGTGCCAGCGCGTAGCCATCGCCCGCGCCGTCATCGGTAATCCTTCCATTATCCTTGCCGATGAGCCGACGGGAAACCTCGATTCTAAAATGGGCGCGGAAGTGATGGAACTGCTTCACCAACTCAACCGGGAAGACGGACGCACAATCGTGATGGTGACGCACGACGAAAGCAAGGCAAAAGAAACTTCACGCATCATCCGCTTCCTCGACGGACGGCAGATATCCTGAGGAATTACGGATCTATGATTTGGGATTGAAGGTTGAAGGCTTCTTCGCCTCACTTTATTAATGGAAAAAATGTCAGAATATGCTTAACCAATATTTCAAACAGGCATGGCAACTGTTGAAAGAAAACAAGCTGTACAGTTTCATTTACATTATCGGAACGGCTATGTCAGTTACAATGATAATGTTAGTTGCTGTTTTTCTTTACCTGAAAAGAGGAAATATTTACCCCGAAGAGAACAGGAGTAGAATGCTTTACGTTGGCTCGGCGGAGATCTATCCGAAAGATACCACCAGGGGCGGCATGGCGTCTTCCAACCTTTCCCTGCAAACCGTTAAGCAGGTTTTCTATTCGCTGCAATCCGTGGAAGCCTCATCGGCGGAAATGCACGTATTCGGAGAAGAAAATACGGCAAGCGTTCCTAATAGCGCCACGGAAATACCGGTTACGCCGAACTATGTAGATACAGGTTACTGGAAAGTATTTCAATTCCGGTTTACGCAAGGCAAACCGTTTACGGAGGAGGAGTTTAATTCGGGTATTCATGCTGCGGTTATTGCGGAGTCGCTTGCAAAACAGTTATTCGGCAATGAGCCGGCAGTGGGCAGGTATATCAGGCTGAACGAAAAGGAGTACAGAATTACGGGTGTGGTAAAAGATGTGTCGGTAATCCTGTCCGATACGTATGGCGATGTATGGGTACCGTTCACCACCCAGCCCAATCATGAGAAGACGTTTGCAGCCGAGGGGATTTTAGGCCCTTACAGCGTATATATTCTTGCCCGTTCATCGAAAGATTTTCATAAAATAAAGCAGGAAATCCAAGATAATATAAATCGTTATGAAGCCGGACTCACATGGAAAATAAACCTGCTGGGGCAACCAGATAATGCCGTTGCCCACGCATTTCGCAAAGGGAACAGGCCGTTGGACATGAATAAGATAAACCGGATTTTTATTTTTCTTTTATTGGTATTTATGCTGGTTCCCACCCTCAACCTTTCGGGATTGAACAGTAGCCGCATGGAAAAAAGGATGGGGGAATTGGGTGTTCGCAAGGCCTTCGGCGCTTCATCGTCCACATTGATACGGCAGGTATTGGCGGAAAACCTGTTGCTTACGCTTCAAGGCGGTATTGCGGGTTTGACGGTTTCGTATATCATTATTTTCCTCTCGAAACAATGGTTGCTTCCAGCAGATATATTTTATTCAATGTCCTCTGCACAAATCGGTCATTCGGAGGGAATTACCATTCGCATGTTATTCAACGCGGAGATGTTTCTTTGGGCCTTTACAGCCGTTTTGCTCATCAATGTTTTATCGGCGATTGTTCCGGCGTACCGTTTTGCCAAAAAAGAGATCATCCATTCCTTGTACGATAATTATAATAACTGAGAAATCATGTTGCTTCATATTTTAAAACAACTCTGGACACAACGCAAACGAAATGCCTGGATAT